>JAYTTR010000275.1:0-7068 GCA_043744935.1 Gemmatimonadaceae bacterium | reverse complement strand
CTAACGACTGGCGTCGACCGAGCGGTGCGGATACCGCATGGGGTGCGTTGTTGGGGGACCGTGTGCTGAATGTGCTGCACGGTCCACTCCCGATGCTTGGCGTCGTCACGGAAGTCGCGGCCGTTGATGATGATGAGTGCGTGCCAGGGACGCGGGCCGCACGAAATGCACTGGTCGACGCGCTGCGGCTTGGCGGACACGACGCGCGCGCGGTTGATGCACCGTCGGTCGCGAGTGGTGGTCCGCTGGTTGTGGGATTGTTCGCCGACTACTTGCCGCTGAAGGCGCGCATTACGCTGCTGCCCGAGACCATCGCTCGCGTGCACACGCTGATCGAGCAAGCGGCGGTCCTGCAACGCGGGATTGTGTTGGTCGCGCTGGGTGATCCACGTTTCGCGGCGCAACTTGCGCTCGACATACCGACTATTGTTGCGTGGAGTGGTGATCGCGTGATGCAGCAGGCGGCGGCACGTGCATTGGCGAGGGCGCGCAAGTAAGGTCGGCCGAGTGCTACCGCAACCGATTCACCAACCAGATGACGGCGACCAGCGCAAGTAACCCCAAGAGCCACATCAGCGGCTGGACCGAGCGCCGACGCTCTTCGACCACATCGTCGGATGCGCCGAGTGTCGCGTCGTCTTCCGCAGCGCGCGCACGCGAAAATTCAACGTCGAGCGCAGCCTTGGTTGGAATCGGCGTGCCATATCGCGGCGTCGGATCGCTGCGAAATGGCGCCTGTGGTACGCGATCGGCCGATGTGTCCGCGTTCACCATTTCGCGCAGGGGAAACGACGCATATCCCACTTCATCAATGTCCTTCGACGCCTGAAGCGCTTCGCCGTCGAAGCGCGCCGCGATCACCGTAATGTTGTCCGGTCCACCGCGCTCATTAGCCTTATCTACCAACCGCTGACAGAGGACGCGCACGTCAGTCGCTTCACGGGCGTATTGCGCAATTTCGCTCGTCCGAACCAGACCTGAGAGACCGTCGCTACACAAAATGAGGGTATCGCCACGTCGCACTTGTTGATGGGTGAGATCCACCGTCACGTGCGCTTCGGGACCCAGCGCTTGTAAAATGATATTGCGTCGATCACTGACGTCCGCCTCTTCTTGTGTGAGCTCGCCAGCTTCGACCAATCGCTGCATCAACGACTGATCTTTGGTGAGCTGGCGCGCTTGCCCATCGCGCACCAGATAGGCGCGGCTATCACCCACCTGCGCTAGAAATAGGCGATCATGAAACAGGCCAGCGATGGTCGCTGTAGTGCCCATGCCCCGGTGCTCCGGGTTTTCACGTGAATACTGATGAATGCGAGTATTCGCCGCCTCAGTTGCATCGCGAAGCGCTTCGGCAAACACATCGGCCGACGGTCCGGTTGCTTCGATCCAAGATTCCCGCAGCACATCCAGCACGACGTCGCCCGCCATACTGCTCGCAAGTTCACCCGACGCGGCACCGCCCATGCCGTCCGCGACGAGAAAAAGCAGACCGTGGGACGAAGGGGCCACGCTGTAGGGAACGCCGTCAAACTCCAGCGGCAGACCCGTTTCGAGATTGGCGACGAGAAACGTGTCCTCGTTGTGCTCGCGCGTATGTCCGACATCGGAGAGCGCAAATACGCGGACCACGATTTTCGGGTCGTTGTCAGCGGGGAGGTCGTTCGGTTGAGGCACAGAGACGATCACAGCGTCATAGCGCGGGCCGGTGCGAACAAGGGACGGTAGCGAAACCCTACGGACGGGGACGCCGAAGGTTTTACAAAGACCAACGTGGCCGACCCGACGGCACCACGCAACGGGAATGCTGGAGAAAGATGGCCCACGCGGTCGATGCGGGCCAGATGTTGCGCTGGACTCGATCGATGATCATCGCGAACTTGCTACCAATGTCCAACGCCCTTTACCGCATAGTCCTCGCGGCCGCGCTCAGTACCACCCTCCTCAGTGGCTGCGCTTCCACCGCTGCGCGCCCGGCGTCGCCAACCGCGGCGTCGACTGATGCACGTGCTGCGGCCACAAGAAGTGCGGGTAGTCCCACCCGGTCGCCTCGTGCACCGACTGGCCTACCTCTGGTCCCCGAAGTGCGCGGTGCGCCGCTCAATGTGCAGGTGCGCTACCCGTCGGACAACCAACTCATCTCCAGTCGCGATTCAAATTTTGTGTTAGGAAGTCTCGGCTCTGGTGACGCCAGTCTATCGATCAATGCGATATCCGTGGCCGTCGCGCCGAACGGCGCCTTTCTCGCTTGGTTACCCAATCCTCCCACCAGCGCGCCGCAATACGATGTGCTCGTGACGCGCGGTGTGGACACAGTGCGACGCACCATGCGCATTCGGTATGCGACACGAACACTGCTGCCCGTTGACGGAAAATTGCACGTCGACTCCGCGTCGCTTGGCCCCACCGCGCGTAATATGGTGCGACCCGAAGAACTCGTGCGCGTCAGTCTACGGGCCCCGGTCAACGCGTCGGTTTGGTTCGAACGCGGAGACGGCGTCCGTCGCGCGATGCTACCGCTCGGTCGCGCGCCGCTGTCGAGTGATGCCGGTGCCGTGTTCGCGACGGATGTAGCCGCGCATCGAATTGGCGGAGCGAAAGTTGTCGTCGGTCGCGCGACCGACACCGTGCGCCTCGCTCTACCAACGATACCGTTGACGGACCCGGAATCGCGCGTGCTTGGGATGCTGCGTAGCGCGTCAACGATTGGGAGCGACACCGATCGCGTCGTCAACGCGCGCACGATTCCTGACGGTACGTACAAGTGGCTGCTGATGCCCGGTACCACGCTCGAGATCAACGGAAAACAGGGCGGATCAACGCGCGTCAAACTCGATGACGCACTCGATGTCTGGGTCGCCAACGAAGACATCGTCACGTTGCCCGTCGGCAGTGCGTTGCCCCGTCGCGTGACCGGTGGGCTACGGCTGACGCCCTCACCCGACTACGTCGACATCGCGATCCCACTCGGCGAGCGACCCGCGTTTCTCGTTGAGCCCGACGGAGCGTCGCTCGTGTTGACGTTATATGGCGTTCAGGCCAATCCGGAAATTTCGCCGATCTTGGGCAACGATACGCTTGTGCGACGCATCAGTTGGGATCAGGTGAGCAGCGAACGCGTGCGCGTGACGCTCACACTCTCGCAACCCGTGTATGGGTGGCTCGCGCTCTGGGATGAGGGACGACGCGCGCTTGTACTTCGTGTGCGGCGGCCGCCGGTGATTGATGCGACGCGACCATTGCGCGGTCTGACGATTGCGGTCGATCCCGGGCATCCCCCGGCTGGAGCGACAGGGCCGACAGGTCTGTATGAAGGCGACGCTGTTCTACCGGTTGGGGCACTCGTTGCACAGCTGCTGCGCGCGCATGGTGCGAATGCCGTGATGACGCGTACAACAACCGCTGCGGTCGGCTTGACGGAGCGCGCCGTTGCCGCGCGTCGAATGAATGCGCATGCGTTCGTGTCTATTCATCTCAACGCGTTGCCCGACGGCGTGAATCCGTACACGGCAAACGGCACGAGCACGCTGTTCTATCATCAGCACAGCGAACCGCTCGCACGACCAGTGCAACGTGAACTCGTGGCGCGTTTTGGATTGCGAGACCTGGGTGTGCACTACCAAAATCTGGCGATAGCGCGTCCGACATGGTATCCGTCTGTGCTCACCGAAGGGCTCTTCATCATGCTGCCAGAGCAGGAGTCGGCCATGCGCGATCCTGCTTTTCAGTTGCGATATGCCGAGGCCATTGTTGCGGGTCTCGAGAGTTATTTTCGAGAGTTGGGGAAGCATTGATGCGCGTACGTGCGTCTCGCGTCCTGAGCACGTTGTGTTGGCTCGTTGCCTTCGCGACCCACGTGAACGCGCAAGTCGATCCGCGTGGACCGGTGCGTACGTTGCCCACCGCGCACTTTCGCGTGCACTTCCATGTTGAACACGAGGCGGCGGCGCGTATGGTCGCGACGTTTGCGGAGCAGGCCTGGACAGCGCTGTCGCGCGAGTTGGTGTCGCCTGCGTATCCCGTGGATTTGTTGGTGGCGGACAACGTGGACGACAGCAACGGATATGCGCAGGTGTTTCCGTCCAACCGGGTGGTGATTTACGCGGTGCCACCGGTGAGTCTGGCAGAACTCCGTTTTCACAACGAATGGTTGCGTCTCGTTGTGACGCACGAGCTGTCGCACATATTTCATCTGGATCGCGCGGCGGGCTTGTGGCGTGCGGGACGCTGGATATTTGGACGTGAACCAACACTCTTTCCCAATGCATTCACGCCCAGTTGGGTAAAAGAAGGATTGGCGATTCACTACGAATCGCAGATTACAGGGAGTGGCCGGGATGTGAGCACCGAATCGCGCACCGTGGCACGAGCGGCGGCGCGCGCGGACGAAATTCCGCAACAGTCGCGCTGGAGTTTGTCGACGTCGCGTTTCCCGCGCGGTCAGACGGCGTATGCATATGGCGCGCTGATGATGGAGTCGGCCGCACGTGCGCGCAGCGACTCGGGCATGCGCCGCTTTATCGACGAAACGGCCACATTTCCAATCCCATTTTTGCTGGATCGCGCCTCACGTATCGGTTTTGGAACACCATTTTCGGAATTGTTTGCCACGATGCGGGACTCGTTGCGCACACTGGTGAGCGCAATTGATACAACGGGCGATGCCGCATGGCGCACGATTGCGTCGGACGGATGGTATGCCGCCGCCCCGCGATGGCGTTCGAACGATTCGCTTGTCTGGTCGGCGAGTACTGGTCGTGAGATCGCGGGTTTGTACACCGCCGACATTCGAGCGCCCGGTAAAGTGTCGCGCGTGGCCCGGCGCAACGCACTCGACGCCAATGTGCCAATTCCGGGTGACAGCACGATCTTCGCGCAAACGGAGTTGCAGAATCCGTACGTGATGCGAACAGATCTTTATGCGGGACAAGGCTCGCACGAGCGCCGCATCACCAACGGCGCGCGCCTCACACAGCCCGATGTGCGTCGCGATGGAAGCATTATTGCCGTGCAACTGACGACGGCAGCATCGCGCATTGTGCGCGTGACGCGAGCTGGTGTGGTTACGCCACTCACGCACAGCAATACATGGGCAGAGCCGCGCTGGTCGCCCGACGGTGCGCACATTGTGGCGATCGAGTTGTTGCCAACGGGAGACGAGCGCGTAGTGGTGCTTGATACGACGGGCGTGTTGCAGAACGTCGTGACCGGTGCGCTTGCCGTGTTCGCGTCCCCGTCGTTCACCCCCGATGGAGCGCGTTTGGTCTGGAGCAGTGATCGGAGTGGTCGCATGCAACTGGAAACGGCACGCGTGTTGCTGGCCGGTGCAGTGCCCGACACCATCGGGTGGCGTGAGGAACGCGAGTCAGTGCGCGTAGCGAGTCATGTGACCACGGCGGTGTACGAACCAACGGTGTCGCCCGATGGACGGATGGTTGTCGCGCTGTTGTATCGCGTCGACGGTTCACACGTGGCGGTGACGGCGCTTGATACGTTGGGGCCAATCGCTCGCAACACGTGGTATCCCGACGCACAGCGTCGCGTGTCATCGACGATGTCGTCGCCGACAATGAATGCCACGCCAGCCGTCGGTGCCACGCACCGATACTCCGCATTGCGTCAACTGCTGCCGAGGTACTGGACACCGGTGATCGGGCAAGGGCGTGACGGCGCGAGTACATACGGTGCGTCGTCGAGCAGCAGCGATATCCTGCAGCGACATACGTGGCGCGCTGACGTGGAGATCAATCCGCATACGCGTGAGGTGGATGCGTCGACATCCTATCGCTACACCGGACTCGGAATCCCGGTCATCAACCTCGATTGGTCGCAAGCGTGGGACGGCACATTTGTCGTGCAGGATGCGAAAGGTCTAGTGATTGGTGACGTGGCGCGCCGCCGTCGTTTTGCAACGGTGTCTGCGTCGTTTCCACTGCAGCGCGTGCGGCGTGCCATCTCCATGAACATCGGTGCACAGTACGAAGCGCGTGATTTCACGTCCGATGTTGACGCTGCACTTGGCGCGCAAAATTCGTTGCTGCGAAGCGGCACGCGCTATCCCACGGTGTTTGCGGGCACGACATTCTCGACGCTCGCACGTGGTGTGAACTCCATCTCGATCGAACACGGCATCAACGTCGGCGCGAGCACATCGTATCGCTGGCGTGAGGATGCACCGTCGCTTGGATCGTGGCGCGGCTTACTCACCGGGCGCGGTTATGTGCCACTCGATCTCCCAGGCTACACGCGACACGTCATTCGCACGTATGTCGCGCTCGCGGCGGCTGATACGAAAACGTCAACGGAGTTCAGTGTCGGTGGTGTGAGCGGGGTCTCCTCAGAGCTCTTTCCAGGCGTGACGATTGGTGATCCATCGCGTTTATTTCCGGTGCGCGGCATCGCGCCCGGTTCGCAACGCGGCATTCGAGCGATTGGTGGTACCGTGGAGTATCGCGCGCCGCTGGTGATGTTTCGCGACGCACCCGCTCCGTTCACCCTGTTTGCTGATCGTCTATCGCTGTCGGTGTTTACTGATGCGGCCCGCGCGTGGTGTCCCGGTAGTTTGGCCAAAACACTCACGCCAGTGTGCGAGCGACCCGGTGCGCGGGATGGGTGGATTGCGTCCGCCGGCGCGGAACTCACGTTGGACCTCGCGTTGCAATACGATACGCCGTACCGATTACGCCTCGGTGCTGCAGCGCCGTACATCCGGCCAATTGGTGTGCCGAGCCGCGGAGCGTTTTATGTCACATTGGGTTCGTATTTCTAGCAGCGGGTTTCACGCGGAGGCGCGGAGCGCTCGGCGGACTGCAACAGCGTTTCACTCCGGGGGTGTGGGTCTGTCTTTTTTTAGTCGGTTTTGCGCAATCTCTGATCTCGTCGCGCCCTGCTGTTCTAATGTTCTCCGCGCCTCCGCGTAAAATCGCTGTTTTCTCCGGCCCGCACACCACCGATGCCCGCCCGTCCATGGATCGCCCCGAGCGCCGTTGTTGTTGGAGACGTCACGCTCGGTGACGACGTGTCTGTGTGGCCCACCGCCGTCATTCGCGGGGACGTTGAACGCATCGT
>JAYTTR010000274.1:0-7084 GCA_043744935.1 Gemmatimonadaceae bacterium | reverse complement strand
AGGCCGATCTCGACCTTTTTGTCGCGTGGGAGATCGACGCCTGCGATACGTGCCATGTGTTAGCGCTCCCCTCAGCCTTGACGCTGTTTGTGCTTGGGGTTTCGCTTGCAGATAATACGAGTCACGCCCTGTCGTTTCACGACCTTGCAGTGCTCACAAATCGGCTTTACGCTGCTACGAACTTTCACGGGATACCTCGACGCTTCCGCATCGACGGAGCCTCCCGCACCGAAGTGATTCGGCCGGCTGGACTCCCCATGTGTTCATCACGCGTGAAGCATCACAAAGGCTGGAAACAAACAGCACAACGGATTCCGCGCACGCGTGAAGCGAAGGTGGCCGGCGGATCGGCCTAAAAACTTGTCCAGAAATGGGCAAGCCTCTCAACTTAATGGAGTTTGGGAGTGGAAGCAAGGGAGTAGTGGCGAGTCAATCCCTAATCCCTAATCCCTAATCCCTAATCCCTAATCTCTGACTCCCAGCTGCCGCATCGCCCCCACCGGATCCGCCGCCGCCGTTACCGCCCGACCCAGAATGATCCAACGCGCTCCTGCGGCCGCTGCGGCAAGGGGCGTCATTACGCGACGCTGATCATGCGCTTCGCCGCCAGGTAGGCGAATGCCCGGGACGAGGAGCCCCAAGCGATCTCCGAATGCGCTGTGCACAGCCGCCGCCTCGTGACCCGAACACACCACACCCACCCCTCCCCCGCTGGCCACCAGTGCCGCCAAGCGAAGCACTTCCATTTGGACAGTCAGCGTATCGTCACGTCCCCACGCGCGTTTCAAGGTACCGGCGTCGAAACTCGTGAGCACCGTCACACCAAGCACGCCGCACGACGGGCCCATCGCGCGTTCATCCGCGCCTTCGTTCGCACCTGCAACCGCCGCGCGCACCATCTCCACTCCACCTGACGCATGCACGGTGAGTAGCGAGGCGCCGAGGCGCGCGACGCTGCGCGTCGCACCTTGTACCGTGCTAGGAATGTCATGCAGTTTGAGATCGACAAACACTTCCTTGCCTTCGTCGCGTAACCAGCGGACCATCGACGGACCCTCCGCTGAAAACAACTCGAGTCCGACCTTGTAAAAATTGCACGTGTCGCCCAGCAACACGACGAGCGCGCGCGCTGCGTGTGCGTCGGCGACATCGAGCGCAACGATCGGTGTAACGCTCATGCCGGCCACTCCAACGTGCCGATGATCGACCGCAAATCGTGCACCCCTTCGCGATCAGCCCATGCGGCGAGCCCGCGCGCAATGCGTTCGGGTGCGCGCGGATCGCGCAATGCGGCAGTACCAACGCCAACCAGTGACGCACCCGCCAGCAGATACTGGACGGCGTCGTTCGCGGTAGAAACGCCACCGAGACCAATAATCGATACCGTCGGCAGAGCACGACTCACACGCCACGTCGCGAGCACACCCATTGGCAGCAACGCCGGGCCACTGATCCCGCCCGTGCCAAAACCGATTTTTGAACGACGACGCGTCGTGTCCACCACAAGTCCTGGCATCGTATTGATCAACGTGACGCCATCTGCGCCTGCGTCAACGGAAACGCGCGCTGCGTCGACAATACCCGCGCCCAGTGTTGGCGAAAGTTTGACGAAGATTGGTCGCGACGTGACGCTACGCGCAGCCCGAACAAGTGCGCCAAGCGCCACAGCGTCCGCACCAAACTCCATACCACCCGCGCGAACGTTCGGACAACTCACGTTGAGTTCGAAAGCATCCACGCCATCTGCGCCGTCAAGTTCCTGCACCAGCGTCGAAAAATCCTCAATGCAATTTCCAACCACATTCACGAGCACGCGCGTTCCCGCATGGCGCGACAACAGCCACGGTATCGCCTCGCGTTGCACCGCGTGCAACCCGGGATTGGCAAGTCCGATAGCGTTGATCATGCCACCCGCAAATTCACTCACGCGCAGTGGCCGTGCGCCATGACGCGGTTCCACACTCACGGCCTTGGTGGCTATGCCACCCAGCGCGCCGAGATCCAGCACGTCGTCCACTTCGCGCCCGTAGCCAGCCGTACCCGCCGCAAGCACGATCGGATTCCGGAAGCGCAGTCCCGCCACGTCCATTTGCGTGCGTGAACATTCGCTGTGCGTCATCACGCGGCTAATTCCCGCATCACCGACAGTGGCATCGAGTTCACTATTTCCTGATCGGCGCAGCGACCGGTTTTGGTGGCGTCTTTAACACTCGAAGACTATCCGTCCACTTTCGCACGGCCTCCGTCCAACTGTATTTGAGCGTGTCGGCCGCTGACAAAAAGTCTGGTGCGACGGTGGGATCTTCGCCGCGCATCCAGCGTGCAACCGCACTGGACGCGTAAGTCGTGAGGACGCGCGCATTCCACGTCGCCGCGCTGTCCGGCAGGAGGAGTGCCGCGGCGTACCATGCGCGAGACGCGAAGGGCGATGCCGGCATTTCACGCGCGATCTGCACGAACATCGTTCTCGCCACCGCAAACGCGCGTAATGAATCACGCGCAACTTCGGCCGCGAGGAACAACGAAGCACCGGATGGATCGGGTGTCTGTTGCAACATGCGGAGCAGCAACAATGGCTCGTTCACGCGCCGCGTATACTGTGCGCGTCGGACCACACTATCCTGTCGCGCAAAAAGCGTATCGAGTTCGCGCAGGGTCGTGACACGACCCAAGCCGAGCAGCGAGAGGCGCGCAGAGACCTCATGCTCAATCGCGGTGTCGCGTCCCGCCAGTGTTCGAGCGAGAATAAGATGACGACGCGCCAGCGTATCGCGACCGATGCGCATATTGAGATCGCCCATGCTGTAATGCAACGCCACACGATTCGCGTCGCGAACGCGCGATGCATCATAACGATCAACCACGCGTTCGGCCGCGTCGAAAAAACCAGCACTCCACAGTTCACGCACGGCGCGCGCCGCCTCGTCGCGATAATCCGCCTGCGCCGCGCGCTCGACCAACAGTGATTCAACGCGCACAAATTCCCGGGCGGCAACAGATGCGCTCAATAGTTCCCATTGCACCGATCCACTGCGTGCGTTCGCGAGATAGCGCGGCACCGCATCACGATCACCAGCCGCCAGCGCCGCACGCGCCGCCCATAGCCGCGCCTGTCGCGCTGTCTCGATGTCGTGCGCGTCAACGAGCGAATCAAGACGCAAACGCGCCGCAACAATGCGATTGGTTCGCAACTCGCAAGCGCCTAGCGCTACGCGCGCGCGATCACGGTCGTCGACCGGACTGCCACTCAGGCGCAAATACTCTTCCAACCGCGGTACTGCGCGGTCACACTGCCCACTCAACGCGTGACTGCGTCCAGCGAAATACAACGCCCGTGATCGCCACACAGAGGTTGGGTGTCGCAGCAACAGACTCTCTGCCTTGGCCGCGGCAATCTGATACTGCGCACTCGCCTCACCATCGGCATCCGCGCGCAATTGTATATCACCCAAATGCGACGCGGCCTTTGTGTTATACACACCGTTGTAGTACACGCACCCTTGGCCGAGTATCCATGCAAGCAGCACCACGGACAATGTGCGCATGGAGGACCGTGGTTCTACGCTCACGGGGCGCTGCCCACCTTGCGCTCATACTGCTCGAGATACGTGACGGCCGCTTTCGCCAGTGTGTCGGCGAGTTCGCGTTGGTGTTCAGGACTGCTGATGTAAGCGGCATCGGCGCGATTGGTGCCGAAACCCACTTCAACAAGCACCGCCGGCATAAAGGCGGTGACGAGCACCATAAATCCGGCCTGCTTCACGCCGCGATTGGTGCCTGGATGCATGGCCGCCAAACCATTTTGCACGAGGCTGGCGAGTCGCGCTGACTCACGCAAATGCTCGTTTTGCGCCATGTCGCGGATGATGAAACTGAGCGGGTCGTTGCGCGACGCATCGACCGACGTTTCAAAGCGGATCGCTTCGTTTTCCATCGCCTCCACGCGCCGTTCATCTTCCGTCTTTGCTTCTGAGAGGAAGTACGTCTCGAAGCCCCGCGCTGAGCCCGGCTCCTTCCAATGCGGGTTGGCCGCATTCACATGAACCGAGATAAAGAGGTCGCCCTTGGATTGATTGGCGATGCGTCCGCGATCGCCCAGCGCGATGAGCGTGTCCGTACTGCGCGTCATGACCACCGTGATTCCGCGTCGCATCAGCGCCGCTCGCAATGCTTTCGCGACGTCGAGCGTAACGTCTTTCTCAAAGATCTTTGGCGATGCTCCAATAGGACCACTCATACCGTTATCGCGTCCCCCGTGACCAGCATCGACGACCACGACACGCGGGCGTTTGGTTGGCCGTGCGCTACGGGTAGGCGGCGACGACAGCGCGGTCACCGCAACCAATTGCAGCGCGAGTACGAGCGCGGCAAGCATGGTGATCAGCGCTGACTGAGCGCGCGAGCGATTTCGCGTTGCGCGTCCTTTTTCTTCAGATCGTCGCGCTTATCGTGCTGTTGCTTGCCGCGCGCCAGCGCCAGTCGCGCTTTGACGCGTCCACCTTTGAAGTACAGTTCCAGCGGTACCAACGTGAGACCCTGGCGTTCGACCGCACCGATCATGCGTCGAATTTCGCGTTTGTGAAGTAGCAATTTTCGCGTGCGCGTAGGTTCATGGTTGAACTGATTGGCCTGACCGTAGGCACCGATGTGCAAGTTCAACAAGAACACTTCGCCCTCTTTGATGACGCCGAACGAGTCTGTCAAATTGGCTTTCCCCTCACGAAGCGCCTTGACCTCGGTGCCCGCGAGCACGATACCGGTTTCCCAGGTATCCAGAATTTCATAGTCGTGACGTGCGCGTCGATTGCGCGCGATAAGCTCTGTCGGTTCTTCCGTGTCTTGATTGGCCATCCGATCGAGCAATTTAGCGACGCGCAGAGCGCGATGCATCCCAGGGCGCGTTGACTCCGCTCGTAGCGCTGCCTATCCTTCCCGACCCTGAGGATGTCTGCGCCACAGCGGCGGATGCTCGCCGAACGTTGCCGGAGTGGTGGAATTGGTAGACGCGCTGCGTTCAGGTCGCAGTGAGCTCACGCTCGTGGGGGTTCGAGTCCCCCCTCTGGCACTCAACGTTTCGTTTTCGCAGTACCAAACGCCACCGCATCGATTGCGGTGGCGTTTGCGCATCTGGGCGTAGGGAAACGACAATCGCGTGTGACGGCCGAGAAAATAGCACGCTCCAATCGACCCGTGGAGCCACATTCCACCGGCGCCGTATCCGTCCCGATCATTGACTGTGCGGTGGCGCTCACACGCAGCGTCACGTCGGACTGTCCTTCAGCAATGCCCGTCGCGTTCGCGAACACACGAATCGTCAGGCGATCACTGTCACCTTTGGTCCCGGTCATGCTCGTGCCGCAGCCAGAGTATACCGAGAGCGCAGACACGCCGAGTCGTCGCGTGCGCTTTGAATCAACGACCCCCACCCGCCGCGCGCGTGCGTCGAGCCGCGCTGGCGCCACACCCATTCGCGGGAGCGCCGCGATGAGTGCGACGCATACCTGATCGGGCGTCGCGTCGAAGCTCACGTGATTTTCTGTTGGTGCATCGTTCTTGCTCAGCGCACGAACTGGTGACCGTCGCGTTCCCAGGCACGGTGCAACATGCAACAACCTTGGTCGACTGTGTAACCGCGCTCACCGCTGAATAGCAGAGGGTCGCACATCTTCCGGCAGCGACGCCGAACCAAAAGCAGCGCGCAGTGCCTCATTCGCCTTCGCGCGCGATATCTGAACAAACTGCGTCGCCGACGCGAACGTAGCGCTGTCTGCACTGTTCACCGATGCACCGTTGAGCAGCACACGCGCAAAACGCGCGGTTGGCGACTCTACGCTGCCACGTGCCACGAACGCCGCTGTGTACTCACGCGCACGTTCGGACCAGGCACGCCCAAGCTGCGGATCACGTCGCGCCTCACCGTCGACGATTGGCACGAGCTCGCGCGCCACGTCAGATGCAGTGCGGTCATCGAGCGCGTCACGCTCGGCGACGATCAGCGCCAGCGCGCGGCGAGCAAACGTGAGCTCACGTGACGCCACGTCGCGACCAGCGGCGATTGCGAGCCACTCGACGTCGCGCGTCTCTGCACCATCTAACACCGCGCCGAGGTACGCGTTCGCACGCCGGCGCCGCTCGCGGGATGCGCGCCATTCCGAAAGAAAACTCATGAGCGCGCCTCAGTTGTTCAAAATCGGGAGTGCGGCACCGCGTGACCCCGCAGCCGTTCTCGACGACGACAAACCAACATGATCTCGTACCGCATTTTCGTCCTGCAACAAATCACTGAGGCGCACGCCGTCGAGCACTTCGTCAATGCGCTGTTGCAGCATCACCCAGACCGGTCGAATGCTACACGTTTCGGATTCACCACAACGCACCGCGTCGACGGGATGGCTCACACAGTGTAAATCAAACGTGGTGTGCTCGGAGGCCTGGATGACATCGCGCACCGTGATCTCAGCGGACGGTCGCGCCAACGCATACCCCCCGCGCGCACCGCGCGTGCTGTTCACGATACCTGCACGACGCATGCGAAGAAGAATCTGCTCGACATAGTCCGCCGGCAACCGTTCGCGCGCAGCAATGTCTCGACCGGTTACGGGGCCGTCCGCCGCCCGACGCGCCAAATGCAGCGCACAGATCAGCCCATACTCTGCCCACGTTGTGATCCGCATGCAACGAGTCTACGACGCCTTGCGCTTCACGACAAGCACTGGCACGGATTTATCAGCCACCCGCAACCGCTGCGTGCTTGCCAGACGGGACACCAATCTCAGTCATCTTGCGCAAATCGAGAATGCTGTCGATTTCGTCGTCAGGCAGCAAATGGTCGCGTTTGACCATCTCGCGAATGAGCGTGCCTTCCTTGACCGAACGTTTCGAGATTTCCGCCGCCGCCGCATAGCCGATTTGCGGCATCAACGCTGTCGCGAGTGCCGCCGAACGTTCTACCCAGTACTCGCACATACCGGCATTCGCGGTGATGCCGCGTACGCAGCGCTCTGACAGCACCGTCATTGCGCTCGTCAGAATCTGCATCGACAGCAAAATGTTGTGCGCGATAACGGGCATCATCACGTTCAAT
>JAYTTR010000273.1:0-1853 GCA_043744935.1 Gemmatimonadaceae bacterium | reverse complement strand
GCGCGAGCCGCGCGTTGCGGCACTCAATCGGTTGGGCGAGATCGATGACACGCGCATGGTAGCCGCGCTACAACCACTGCTCGCCGACGTCGATCCCGTTGTCGCCGCACTTGCCGCGCGCATCATCGCGCAAAAGTCGGGCAAGGACGTGCAACCGACGACGACGCGATATGTACCGGCACCACTCCAGTCCGACGCCGACATCACCGCACTGCGTGGCGCTACCGCTGTTATTCGCATGAAAGATTTGGGCACGATCACGGTCGAATTGCTTGCTGACGATGCCCCGGTGACGGTCGCGACGTTTGCACAACTCAGTGAACGTGGGGCATTTAAAGGACTCACGTTCCATCGGATTGTCGCGAACTTTGTGATTCAAGGCGGCAGCCCCGGCGCGGACGAATTTGACGGCATCACGCCAACGTTTCTGCGAGACGAAGTCGGGCTCGTTCGTCATGAGCGCGGCACGCTGGGCATCTCGACGCGCGGTCGTGACACTGGCGATGGCCAACTATTCGTGAATCTCGTGGATAATTTTCGCCTCGATCACGACTACACCGTTTTCGCGCGCGTGCTTGACGGCATGGATGTCGTTGATCGGGTGCAAGAGGGCGACGAGATCGAATCAATTCGCATCGTGCGAAAAACTATCACCGCTAAATAGGGACGCTCTGTGAACATTGCGTTGTTGTCGGCGTTGCTGCTGCAGATTGCTCCTGATTCGGCGACGTTGCATGGTGCTCGCAGTCCCGCCTACGCACCGGATGGCCGACTCGCGTTTGCTGCGGATGGGGACATCTTCGTGCAGCGCGCCGGGCAAGCGACTGCACAGCGTATAACAACCGGAGTGCCGTGGGATCGCGATCCGGTGTGGACGCGCGATGGGGCAGCGATTGTGTTCGCATCGGATCGCAATGGGAACTACGACTTGTGGCGTGTGACTGTCTCTGCCGACGGCACCGCTGGCATACCGGGGCTCGTTTTAGGCACCCCGCAAGCGGAGACATCGCCAACCGTCGCACCTGATGGTGGTATTGCCTTCGTGCGCGGCCGCGGTCAGGCGCAACGCATCTGGGTGCGTGAGGCGAGTGGGCAGGAGCGTCGATTGACCACGCGCGAACAGATGGAGAGCGCACCAACGTTTTCGCCCGATGGCTTGCGCATTGCCTTTATCTCGGCCACCGAGACCGGTCGTCGCGTGTACGTGCGTACCGTGGCAACATCGACGGAAAGTGTCGCCAATAGTGATGGCAATGCCGACCGCGTCGCATGGTCGCCAACGGGCGATCGCCTTGCATACTCGTCGCGCGCCGGTGTGTTTGTGGTGCCGGTAAACGGACGTTGGAGTAACTACGCGTCGTCGCGACATGGCGACTTGGCGTGGTCGCCCGATGGACAATTACTGGCGATCGCCGAGTCGGACGACGTGGCCGTTGCGTACAACGGTGATCCAGATCGGGGGCTTGATCGATCGGCGTCGGATCGCTCACTCAGTAAAGACGCACTGTATTTCGTGAACGCGCCTGTGCCGCCGGATGTCACGAAGTCCGAATATAAAATGTCACTGCCGATAGATCGAGCGGTGCATAATGCGGATGCGTTTGATCGTGTCTGGAACCGGTCGGCAAAATTGTATTTCTCGGATGCCGACGCGGCGGCGCGACTTGCGGTGTGGGAGTCGGTAAAGCGCAAGCATCGTCCAGCGGCACTGCTCGCAGCAACTGAAGATGCATTACAAGCGCATATTTATGCGATGCTGAAAGAGCGCCCGCCGTTGCGCTTGTCGGCCACGGGACGGGCTGCCGTATCGAGCGCGCACCCGGTGTCGACGGAAGCGGGTTTGGAAATCTTGC
>JAYTTR010000272.1:0-7109 GCA_043744935.1 Gemmatimonadaceae bacterium | reverse complement strand
AGGCCAACCGGATCGTTCGAGGCGTTCGCCACGATGCCGAGTCCAACGGCCACCGCACGTGCCACGGACCACTTTGTTGCAACGGTGGTGCTGTCAGTTTGTGGGAACGCCATGCTCGCGGAACCATCGAGAATCAGCCACGTCGCCACGATCGCGCGATCGTCAGTGAGACGCACGAATGCGCGGTCGCTCCGTCCCAGCAATTTCCAATCAAGTTGTTTGGGATCATCGCCTTGTCGATACAGGCGATACTCAGTGAATTCGCCCGATGAACCACGCTGCCGCGATCGATGTGCACCTGAAAGCGCCGCACCAACCGACCGACGCGCCGGCCATCGAAGCCCGCGCAACGCGTCGAGGAGTGGACCGTAGTCGCTCATGCGCAACGCCGACGTCGCACGAGCGTCAGGAAGAAATCGCGCTCGATGGTGGCGCGACATGCGCCAACAATGCGTCGACAATCGGTTCTGCCGACACCCCATCGGCTTCCGCCGCAAAGTTTGGTAGAATTCGATGCCGCAGCACAGGCAACGCGACACGACGTACGTCCGCCGGTGCCACGGCTGCTCGACCCGCGAGCAGTGCCGCAGCCTTTGCGCCGAGAATGAGCGCTTGTCCCGCGCGCGGACCCGCGCCCCAACGAACGTATTGGCGCACGATCGATGGAGCGGTGGCTTCGGCTGGACGCGAGGCGCGCACAAGCTGCGCAGCATATCGCAACACGAGTTCGCTGCACGGCAGTTCACGCACGAGCCGTTGCAACGCAATCGCTTCTTCAGCGCCAAGCACCGCCTCGATCGCCGCACCGCGACGCCCCGTCGTGGCGCGCAGGATTGCGATCTCCTCCGTTTCATCTGGATATCCAACGCGAATATCAAACAGAAAGCGATCAAGTTGCGCTTCTGGCAACGGATACGTGCCTTCTTGTTCGATCGGATTTTGCGTGGCCAACACAAAAAACGGTTCCGGCAGGCGCATCGTTTGTCCCGCCGCCGTTACACTGTGCTCTTGCATCGCTTCGAGCAACGCCGCCTGTGTACGCGGTGGGGCGCGATTGATTTCATCCGCAAGCACGATGTTTGCAAAAATTGGTCCTCGCACAAACCGAAACGCGCGCGCACCATTCGCGCTCTCCTCAAGAATCTCCGTACCCGTAATGTCGCTCGGCACGAGATCCGGCGTGAATTGAATGCGACGGAAATCAAGCCGCATCGCTTCCGACAACGATTTGATCATGAGTGTCTTTGCGAGGCCCGGCACACCAACCAAAAGTGCGTGTCCACCAGCGACGAGTGCCATCATGATCTCTTCGAGTACCTGATCTTGTCCAACAATACGCTTCCCGACTTCCGCGCGCAGTCGTTGGGCTGCCGCAACCAGCGTTGCCGCACGTTCGGTCGAGAACTCGCTTGTCTCGACACCGGCATGTTGAGCCGCCTGCATCGTCATCGGACCGCTCGTCTGCAACGTGACATGATCAGCAGCGTCGATCCATCAACGGCCCCACACGACTCTACCGATACATTTTCGTTCACGATTTCAAAACCGCCGAGCTTGACGACGTATTGATCGAGCGCAGCGACATCAGGCATCAGTGCGTCCATCGCCGCCTGCTTCACATCCCGCACAAGCGTGCTCGGTGCGACCTCCACTTTGATTGCATCCCACGCCTCCGCACTTTGCACGCGCAATGTCCAGACAAGCGACGCGCTGTCGCTCACAAGCCGGACAGGCACGGTGCGTGTTCCTAACGTCGTGACAAATCGACCGCTCATGCGAGCACCGGATCCGGCGCGACAGATAGTGCCGGAGGCAGCGAGTCGAGAAATTGCGCGACTTGTTGATCAAATAAATAACTCGAACCCGTTACCGCAGATCCACCCGATGCGACGCGCGCGGCAATGACCAGCTCTTCGCCACCTTGTCCGCGCAATACCACATGCGACGGCCCCTGCGTCTCGACAAAGGCTGCATACACCCCGCCACGTTTCGCAAAAAATTGTATCGCCGCGTGCAGTACGCTAGCGATATCAAGCGCCGTGACGCATTCCTGCAGCTGCCGATTGGTTTGCTGATGCATGAAATCAATGGTGACGGTTGGCGGTACCCTCGTCGAGAACGAGGCAGCGGTACACCGTGGAATCTGCCCGCCGGTCATGGCCGACGGCACCGCCATCGCGCTTCCATCGCTACGCTACTCCGTAAAGTCCATCGGAAAGATCAGCGTCAGCCCTCGATCTGCGTCACTCGCATCGATTTCGTCCCTCTGCAACTCGCCGCCAAGCCGATTCGCAATGGCATGCGCTAACGGCCAATCGAACGGCGTCATCGCCGGGTCAACGTGGCGCACATCATCATCGGCGTCGCACGCACGCCAGCGAATTCGGTGTGCGACAAAACCACGTCCAAGCTCCACGTCGGCATGCACAAGCGCATCCGCGGTCGACCCATCGGCGATCGCCCTGCCAAGCACCAATTCCAGCAGTCGTGTAAGCCACGCAGCATCAGTACGCATCGTTGGCAACAGCACCGTTGGCTCTCCGATTAAAATCGGTACATCGCGAGTACGCGAGCGCCAATACTGCACGGCCGCCAACAGTGGGGTACGCGGATCAGTATCCGACTCATTCAACTCCACTGTTCCGCGTTCCAGCACAACGAGTTCACGCGCCGCTCTGGCAATTGCAGCTGCTCCGGCTTGTGGTTCTTGCTGGGTCGACGAAGCGTGCAGCGCGGACGTAAGCGCACTAGTGAGCGTCTCGACAAATTGATCGTTGGTATGTTGTCGCGCGGACAGCAGCGCCGCTTGCGTTTCATACTCGGCGTTGGCTTCGGCGAGCGCCGCATTGGCGCGGCGCAATTCATCAATGAGCACCGACTTATCTGCGGTTGCCGCGAGCTGGTCGGCCACCAATCGGACCAAGGCGCCCTGCTCTGCCGTGACTTGCGTTGCATCTGTGAAATAGAACGCAATCGCTCCAACAGGTCCGCGCGCGCCGATCAGCGGTGCCGCCACGATGGATCGAAAGCCCAACTCCTCGGCCACTTCGTACCACTGTTCGAGCGACGGCTCTGCGAACAAATCTGCAATCTCTACCACGCGGCGTTCCGCCACCGCCACGCCACTCGGTCCATCACCGACGCGCACACGAAGTGCCCCAATCCAGGGGCGATGTTTCGCCGGCCATTCGTGCTGTGCAACGGGCCGCAATAATTCGCCGTCCTCGCCCAGTTGCATGATCAACGAGAACGCGGCGCCGAGCAGGGGCGTGACGCGACTCAGCGCAAATTGATAGACGTCGCCGGGAGCATCAGCCACAAGAAACGCATGCGCAATTTCCCGCACTGCACGTAGTTCCCGGAGTGCGAGCGGCTCAACGGCACCAACGTCGGGCATTGACACTCAATGTGACTGCGGAATATCCGATGCGCGCGGTCGCTTGGGAGACAACGGCCGCACTTCAATGCGATGAACCAACATATGCGGCGGCGTCTGCACCACAAACGCGACCGCGTCGGCGATATCGCGCGGCTCCAGCATCCAGTTGCGATTTGTACCCGCTGGGAACAAGTCTGTATCGACTGAACCGGGCATCACGACCGATACACCAACGCCAGCATCGCGCACTTCGAGCATCAACGACTCGGCAAATCCCATCACGAAGTGTTTGGTGCCCGCGTACGCCGTGCCGCCCACAAACGTGTTCCGTCCCGCCGTGCTGCCAATCGTGCAGACATGCCCACGACCACGCTCCACCATGCCCGGTAGCACAGCACGCGTGACATGATACAACGCATTGATGTTCACGTTCACCATGCGATGCCACTCTTCCGCCGTGAGATCGAGAAACGGCTTCATCACTGCCACGCCAGCATTGTTCACCAGGACGTCGACGTGCAAACCGGTGAGACGTTCGGCGGTGGCAAGGAAGTTTGACACGTCGACCGCGATGCACTCCGCATGCGCCCCGGCGGCCTGACAAGCGGCGGCCACATCTCGCAGATGCGCCTCGTCGCGCGCGACGAGCAGAAGATCATGCGTGGCTGCGAGGCGTTCGGCGATTGCGCGACCAATACCACGTGAGGCGCCAGTGATCAGCGCGATTGGTCTGGTCATCCGACGAGCTTCGTTGCGAGATACCCGTGTAACTGATCCGCCGCAATTCGCTCCTGCACCAACGTGTCACGATCGCGCACCGTCACCGTCTGGTCAGTCACGCTCTGCGGGTCGATCGTGATGCAGAACGGCGTACCCACTTCGTCCTGACGCCGATAGCGTTTTCCAATCGAACCCGTCTCGTCGTAGTCAACCGCAAACGAGTTTCGCAGATCACTCACGATACGATTCGCGAGGTCGGGCTGCCCATCTTTCTTTGTCAGTGGAAAGATTGCCGCCTTGATTGGCGCAAGACGGCGATGAAGTCCGAGCACCACACGTCCCTCGTCCTCGCCAGCGACGGACTCTTCGCGATACGCGTTCACCAACGCCGCCAACGTCACACGGTCCGCGCCAACCGACGTTTCAATCACGTACGGCAAGTAGCGCTTGTTGTTCGGCTGGTCATAGTACTCCAACTTCTTTCCGGAAAATTGCTGATGCTGCGACAGATCAAAGTCGCCACGATTGTGCACGCCCTCAATTTCCTGAAAGCCCAACGTACCGCCAAAATCAAACGTCACGTCGAAGGCCGCTCGTGCGTAGTGCGCCAGTTCACCGGCCGTGTGTTGGTGAAACTTGAGCCGCTCCGGCGATAGTCCGAGCGCTAAATGCCAATCCATGCGCATCTGCTTCCACTGGTCAAACCACGCCATATCCGTGCCCGGCTCGACGAAAAATTGCATCTCCATCTGTTCAAATTCACGCGTGCGGAAAATAAAATTGCCTGGCGTAATTTCGTTGCGAAACGCTTTGCCAATTTGCGCGATGCCAAACGGTATCTTCTGGCGCATGGACTGCTGCACGTTCAAAAAGTTCACGAAAATGCCCTGCGCCGTTTCCGGACGCAGGTACACCACGCTCGCGCTTTCCTCCAGCGCACCCATGTGCGTTTTGAACATCAAATTAAAATTGCGCGCGTCCGTCAGCTGACATTGCTCGGCCTGACCAGGTTGCTTGCTGGGCTTCTGCGGGCAACGCGCGTCTTCCAATTTGTCGGCGCGAAAACGCCCCTTGCACGTACGACAGTCCACCAGCGGATCAACAAATCCGGCAACATGCCCACTCGCCTCCCACGTGCGGGGATGCATCAGAATCGCTGCATCGAGCCCCTCGATATCGTCACGACACCGCACCATCGAATGCCACCAACGGTCTTTGATATTTTTCTTTAATTCAACACCAAGTGGACCATAGTCCCACACGGAGCCGGCGCCGCCGTAAATCTCGGACGATTGGAAGATGAAACCGCGTCGCTTGCACAGCGACACCAGTTTTTCCATGACGTCAGGCGTGCTGGACATAGTGGCTCAGGAATGATGTTCGGAAGACAACGCACGACCGACGATACTCGCGGCGATACGATCGCCATGATTTCGGCCATTCTCGATGAAAATCTTGTTTGCGTCAAACCCCGACGCGATTACTCCCGCAAGGTAGATACCGTCAACGGGCGTCGCCATTGTCGCGCTGTCATGCTGCGGCACGCCTGTGACCGCGTCGATCGGCACGCCAACCAGCGCAAGCAAACCTGTCTCCGGCAAGTATCCGGTCATGGCGTACACCTGCGTTGCCTTCACACGCACCTCGCCCTCGGGAGCGCCGATCACAACGGTGTCTGGTTCAATCGCAATCACGCGCGATCCATAGCGCGCCGCAATACTCCCGTCCGCGATGCGTGCCATGATGTCCGGTCGGACCCATGGCTTCACGTTTTTGTCGAGCTCCGGGCCAAAGTGCACGATCGTCACGTGTGCTCCCGCACGGTACATATCGAGTGCTGCATCGACCGCCGAGTTGCCACCACCGATGATGACCACCGGCTCGTTCCACGCGCCGTGTCCCTCGGTGTAACCGTGTTGGACGTGCGGCAACGTTTCGCCCGGTACACCAAGACGATTGGGTTGGCCGAAGTAGCCGGTCGCGACAACAACGGCGCGCGTGGCGTATTGGCGTTCGCCAGATGATCGACCTTGCGAGTGCACCATCCAGCGCAACGGCGCCTCGTCGACCGCCATCGGCACAATGTCCAACACCGTTTCGTATTGACGCACGTCCAACGAATGAAACGATGCGACACTGCGATAGTACGCCAACGCATCACGACGCGTCGGCTTGTCCGCAGCGACGATAAACGGCACACCACCAATCGACAAACGTTCAGCCGTCGAAAAAAATGACATGTACGTCGGATACGACGCGATGCCGCTGACGATCGACCCGCGGTCGAGCACCATCACCGAAAGTCCCGCATGTTTTGCCGCAATCGCGCACGCAAGACCACACGGGCCGGCACCGACCACCACCACATCCACCACTTCTCCTATCGACGACTGGGCCATCAGACTGAGGCGTGTACTCCGATTATCTGATCGCGTCTCGTGCCCACGCTGACAAAAGCAATCGGCGTTTCGCAGAGCGCTTCCATTCGATCGAGATAGACCCGTGCTTCTTTCGGCAGCGCTTCCAGCGTACGCGCATCCTGCGTCGACCGCTTCCATCCGGCATACCATTCGTACACCGGCTCGGCGCGCTCCAGCATTTGCACGTCGGCGGGGAACTCCGTGTGCAATTCACCGTCCACCCGATAGCCCGTGCAAATCGCCAGTTGATCGAGCGTGTCGAGCACGTCCATTTTCGTGACGGCCAATCCTGTGAGGCCGTTCACGCGCGCGGCGTAGCGCACGACCACCCCATCAAACCAACCGCATCGGCGCGGTCGACCGGTGGTCGCACCAAACTCGTTGCCAAGCGTTCGCACTTGCGTGTGCAACGGCTCCTCGAGTTCTGTCGGCAGTGGTCCGTTGCCAACACGTGTCGTGTACGCTTTTACTACGCCCAGTGCGTATTGAATGGCCAGGGGAGAAATACCAACACCCGTCGCCGCGCCGCCGACCGTCGTATTGCTTGACGTCACAAATGGATACGTGCCGTGATCCACATCCAGCAACGA
>JAYTTR010000271.1:0-7131 GCA_043744935.1 Gemmatimonadaceae bacterium | reverse complement strand
ATAGATCGAACTGTTCACGCCGATCACCTCGCCCATCGCATTTACTAACGGTCCCCCCGAGTTGCCGGGATTAATGGCCGCGTCGGTTTGAATCATGTCGACATATACACCGCCGCCGTCGCCGCGACCTGCAAGGTTGCGACCGACCGCACTCACGACGCCAACGGACACGCTGGGTTCGCTGTTGCCGAGCACAAAACCAAAAGGATTGCCAATGGCAATCGCCCACTCGCCGACGAGAAGATCGGACGATGTGCCCAACGTCGCCACGGCAAGCTTCTTCGCGTCGATGCGCACGACCGCGAGATCGTTGGTCTCGTCCACACCCACGATCTTCGCGTCATACGTCGTGCCATCGCGCATGGCCACGGACACCTTGGAGGCGCCATTGATGACGTGCGCGTTGGTCACGATCACCCCGTCATCGCGGATGACAAAACCTGAACCGATTCCCGCGCTGCGCCGTTCGCCGCTGCGACCACCCGAGAAGTATTCGAAGAAATCGGCGGGGACGCGTTCTGTGGTTTCTGTCTGCACGGTGACCACCGCCGGCGAGACGCGCTCGACCGCCGTGGTAATCGCGGTGCGGCGTGAATCCGTGATGCTGGTCGCGGGCACGACGTTGGTCGCAGGAAGTGCTGTTCGCGACTGTGCGTTTGATGGTGCGGGCGTCGCACCTTCGCAACCGACCGTGCACAACGACGCAATGAGCACGAGGGAGAGGCGCGTGCGCACTACGATGACGTCACGCGGAGCCGCTCACCTTGCGACGGTCGACGTGCACCATCCATGAGCGACTGATCGGTAAACGGGTACGCAATCATCGCACGCAACGCCGCCGTTCCAATTACCGCAGCATCAGCACCGGCAAGCGCGCATGACGCGAGCGCCGTGCCCGGCGACGGAAACACCGCGACTAAATCAGACTCCGACGCAGCACTATTCAGAAGTCGCCGCGCTTGCGACAGGGTCGACGATGCATCGGCTCCCGCGGCATCAATGCGATCTACATCGACAAAAATGAACGCGGCTCCCGTCCGTGCGGCCAACATGGCTTGTGACGCCGATCCGATAAATGTGGACGCGACTTTGACGCCGGTACTGGCCAATCGATGCATGAGCGGGATGTACGGGTCGGCGAATGGCAACTGCACCACCACATTGTCGGCGACGCGTCCGAGTTGTTCGGCTTCGTCAGCGGCAAGTTCCGCCGATGGGGCGTTGAGCGTGACGAAAATCGGCATCGCCGCCGCGCGCGCAAAATCCGCGAGCCATGCCAGAGAATCAGCAGGGGACGACCCGCCACGCAGCGCGGCATCGGGAAGCACGACGCCGTCGATCAATCCACGTTCAGTCGCCCAACGCACATCGTCCAGTGCGTCGGTGGCAAGAAAAAGTCTCATGGCGCGCCGTCCTCGGCGAGAAAAAGCGTTGACGGATACGTCACCTCGCGCAACGACAATCCCTGCGCGGGCGCTGGTGCGGACGTGTCGGTGTTGCCTGAAGCAACGAGGAGCCGCGCGATCGTGCCGCGCGGCCTGCGTCCTTGTCCCACGTCGATCATCGTGCCCACTAAGAATCGCACCATGTGATGGAGAAATCGGTTTGCCGACACTTCGAAGACCCAGCCGCCATCGCGTTCTAACCAACGCGCGCGATGGATTACGCAGCGGTGATCGTCATCGACTGGTGCCGTATGTGCCACGGCAAAGGCGCGAAACGTGTGTTCTCCCACCAGCGAGGCGGCTTCCTCATGTAATGCATCACCATCCAGCGCGCGGTGCATCGCCCACTCAAACCGCCGCCGAAACGGCGAACGAGCCGCAGCGTCCGTGCCCACAAGATAACCGTACCGGCGCGCCGTCGCGCTGCGACGTGGATGAAACAACGGATCCATTCGAAAGGCGTCCGCTATCCACACGTCGTCGGGAAGCAAGGCGTTCATCGCTTTCTGCAGGGTGGCCGGTTTCCACCTCAGGGGGACCCGGACACCAACGCCCTGACCGTGCGCGTGTACTCCGGCGTCCGTCCGACCTGCGCCGACTGCGGAGATCGGCTCGCCGCACAGCGTGAGCAGGACCGATTCCATGGCGCCCTGCACGGTACGCGCGGTCGGCTGTCGCTGCCAACCCGAGAATCGTCCCCCGTCGTATTGAGTTACCAGGAGGATTGGGCGCGGGTCCATAGAAAGAACAAGGTAGAGGCACAGCGGGCGCGCTTCAACTCGCCCGCGTCTTTGATATTCGCTTGATCTTGAACGCGCCCGTGTCGACAACAAGTATGTCTGCACGCATTGCGCGCTCGCGGTTGTGGCTGTTTGATCCATTTTGCCCATGCCTCCTCGCTCTCTCGCCTCGCTCGCCCACGCACTTGGGGCCATTTCCGATCTCGACGGCGCGCTCATCGCGCTCGGCGAATGTTTGGCTGATCTTGATCGTGGCGCGATCTGCGCCTTCGTTCATTACGATGCGCGGCGTGATATGCTGCGAGAGCGATTGTCGCCCGTCGGTGGTCAGATTGTTCGGTCGTCCATAGAAACTACGCTAGACCACTTGCCGGAGCCGTTGCGTGGCAAAGTGACCGCTGGCGCGCAGTTCGTTGATGTGACGGACAAGTCGGCCGACTACGCACGTTTGTTTGGATTTGCGGCATCGTTGGATGGCGGCGTACTCGCGCTTCGCGGATTGCGGATTGAAGGCTCGCTTGCCGCCGTACTTGCGCTCTACGAACCGCGAAAGATTTTTGGTACGCGAACAACAGATCGATTAGCGCCCGCGATTGCGTTGTTCGATCTGGCCTTTGGTCGCCTCGCCGAACGTGATGCACGAGAGGAGGCCGTGCGTACGCTTGAGGATGTCACGCAACGCGTGCACGGTGAATACGTTCGGCGACTTGGCGCGTTAGAATCGGAATTGCGCGTGGTGCGCGATACACCGCGCGCAACGTCGGTGCTCGATGCGGCGACGTCGATTGCGTTGCAGGCCGACGCTGCGCGATCGAGCGAAGAGGCGCGCCGTGCGATTCGTCGCGCCGAGCTGACGGATCAACAAATCACGGCGGCCGTTGGACAGCTGGAGCAGGCGCACATTGAATTGCATCGACGAAGCGAAGCACTACGACAGCGCACGCGTACGCTCTATCTCGTGGATCGCGTGCTGTCGCTCGATGCGACCACACATGATGCACGGACGTTAGTCGACGGCCTCCTGGCGCTGGTCGGCGATGACATGCAGGCGCAACGCTGTTCGCTCATGCTGCGCAGCCCAGACCCCGAATACTTGTACCTCGCCGCGGCGCGCGGTATCGCACCGCACATCATCGAAGGCATGCGCATTCGTATTGGTGAAGGTGTTGCCGGTCGCGTCGCCGCGGCGCGCGAACCGTTATTAGTGCAGGATGTGCGAGACGCGGCGCAACATCCCCTGCTGCGCGATCAGTTTTTCACGACGGGCAGTTTCATCAGTTTTCCGCTTGTCTATCACGATGAGTTGGTGGGAGTGCTCAATCTGACAAACCGCGCGCAGCGTGGTGTGTATACCGACGAGGACGTTGAGCGTGTGCGCCTGCTGGGCCTCGTGATCTCACTGGTCGCGTCGCGCAACGCGTTAGCCCAAACGTTGCTGCAGGTGATGCGTGTCAACTGATGCACTGACGACGGCAATTCGCCGGTTGGCCGCGCATGAATCCCTCGATAGCGCTTCGCTCACGCGCGCATTTGACGTGATTATGCGCGGCGAAGGTACTCCCGCCCAAGTTGCCGCGATTCTCATGGCGCTTCGTGTCAAGGGCGAGACGGCGGCCGAAGTGGCGGGGGTCGTCGAGGCATTGCGTGACGCAATGGTCGTGTTGCCGACCACCCACCCAGAGGACTTGGTCGACACGTGCGGAACCGGTGGTGGAGCCCTCACGACGTTCAATATTTCGACGGCCGCAGCGTTGCTTGCGGCGGGCATGGGCGTGCGCGTCGCGAAGCACGGCAATCGCTCTTTTACGTCACGATCTGGCAGCGCGGATGTGCTTGAAGCGCTTGGCGTCGTGATCGAAACGACACCAGCGGCAATGGCCGCGACGCTTGCCGAAGCAGGCATCGTGTTCATGTTTGCGCCGCTGATGCACCCGGCGCTACGCCATGTCGGTCCAGTGCGTCGTGAACTTGGCATACCGACGGTGATGAACATTGTGGGTCCGCTTGCCAACCCGGCGCGAGCGGGACGGCAGGTGGTCGGTGTCGCCGAGCGCGGTCGGTTGCAGCTATTGGCCGACGCGCTCGTCGTGCTCGGCGCGCGGCGCGCGATGGTGGTGCATGGCGAGCCAGGGTTGGATGAAATTTCTCCCATTGGCGCAACGACCGTGGTGGAGGTTGAGCATGGCATCACGACGCATTGGGAAATCGACCCGCGTGTCGCTGAGATTTCGAATGTGCGCGCAGAAGATCTGCAGGGTGGCGACCCTGCAGAGAATGCTACGCTTATTGAACGTGTGTTGCGTGGTGAGGGTCCGCCGGGTGCGCGCGCAGCTGTACTACTGAACGCGGCGGCGGCCTATTACGTGAGCGGACGCAGCGCGACGTATGCCGACGCCGTGGCGAACGCACGCGCTGCGCTCACGGCGGGTGTCGGTGCGACGGCGTTGTCACGACTGCGACTCGCGTCACGGCGAGCCGCAGGACTTACCTGACCGACTAGTAGCGCCGGAGCACCCCGACTACGATGCCCTGAATGCGCACATCGTCTTCGTGCACGTACAATGGGGACATGGCTTCGTTAGCCGGCTGCAGGCGAATGCGACCGTCGCGCTCGCGATAGTATCGCTTGACGGTGGCCCCCGCGTTGTCGAGCAACGCGATCACCATCTCGCCGTTATCCGCCGTTTGCCGATCGTTGATGACGACATAATCGCCATCGCGAATCTGTTCCTCGATCATCGACTCGCCACGCACGCGTAGCACATAATGGCTGCCATTTCGGCGAAGAAACCCATCGGGGACGGCCATCGTTTCACCGGTGGTCATTGCCTCGATTGGCGCACCGGCAGCCACCGTGCCAAGCAGCGGGAGTTCGATGGAGCGTTGATACACCTCGGACGGCAAAATCTCGATCGCGCGGCTCTCGTTGTACGAGCGTTTGATGTAGCCTTTGCGCTCGAGATTGGAGAGGTGCTCGTGAACCGTCGCGAGCGAGTTATAGTTGAACTGTGACGCGATTTCCTCGAAACTCGGCGCGTAGCCGTTGGCTTCGTTGTATTCGGACAGGAACGACAGAATCTCCCGCTGGCGCTTCGTGAGCGACATGGCGCCTCCAGATGAGGTCGGACACACCGAATACCGGCAAAGCGTACCTTCACGCTTCGTACTCGGAACCCCGAAAAGGGGCCGAATCCACGCTAACCGAAGACAGGCCGAAGTGCAAGCATTTTCTTCGAGTGCGTCCTGGATGCCGCCGACGGGCACCTTGGGCGAGCTCACCAGCGCGGCGCATCAACGCGCGGCGCTAGTTGTCCACCAGATCGCCGAGTTGCGAGCGGCAACCCGTGACGTCCCGCCGTCATTGCCGTTCGCGGCAACACTGCGCGCTGCCACGGTGCGCGTCATCGCTGAGGTGAAGCGCGCATCACCGTCGAAAGGTGCGATCGCCCCGCATCTCGACGCTGCCGCGCAAGCGCAAGCATACGTGGAGGGCGGGGCCGCTGCGATTTCGGTGCTCACTGAACCGCAACGGTTTGGCGGAAGTCTGCGAGATCTCCGCGATGTTACGCAGCACGTAGAGGTGCCGGTCATTCGGAAAGATTTTTTGGTACACCCGGTACAACTCTGGGAAGCTCGGGCCGCAGGCGCATCGGTTGCACTGCTCATCGTTCGCGCACTCTCGCCCGATTTGCTTCGTGAATTGATGGACGCGATTGCCGAAACCGGACTGGAAGCACTCGTCGAAATTCGAGATGAACGGGAACTTGATCGAGCGCTGGCGGTCGATGCGCGCGTGATCGGTGTCAACAATCGCAATCTCGAGTCGCTCGTTATCGATGTGACCACGGCTCCACGTGTAATTCCTCAGATACCGCAGCGCTGCATCGCGGTCGCCGAAAGCGGGATGCGTGAGCCGATCGATGTCGCGGCATCGGCCATCGCTGGTGCGGACGCCATTCTGGTGGGCAGTGCAATATCTGCAGCGAGTCATCCCGCTGCGGCCGTTCGTGCGTTGTCGTCCATCCGCCGTCAAGAACGATGACTGCAGTCAAAATTTGCGGACTCACGCGCGCGGAAGATGCAACGTTTGCGGCGGACTGCGGTGCGGCATACGCCGGCGTCATCCTCGCGGGTGGACCGCGCCTCGTCAGTCTCGCGCAGGCGGGTCACGTTTTCAGCGCGCTTCGTCACGGCGTGCGGCGCGTGGCCGTTTTTGATGCGCAGTCAGAAGCGGACATTATTGCGATCGCACAATCGCTTTCGCTGGACGTGATTCAGTTGCACGGGACGACGTCTGTCGAGGCGGTCACGCGTTTGATCGCGGCAACCGGGTGCACCGTTTGGCCAGTGCTCAGAATTGATGGTCGCGTTTTACCGGGTGACGCCGCGTCATTGTCGACTGCGGCAGGATGGTTAGTCCTCGATGCCAAGGTGGAAGGGCAATTGGGCGGCACTGGAGTTGCACTGGACTGGTCCGGACTGGCTGCGGCAATCGCTGCTTTGCGCGCCGCTGTTCCAGCGGTGCGGATCGTATTGGCCGGCGGATTGCGCCAGGAAAATGTCGCCGAAGCAATTCGACTCCTCGCGCCCGATGTTGTGGACGTATCTTCCGGTGTCGAGACCAAGCCCGGTGTGAAGAATCCGGAAGCAGTGCAACAGTTCGTGTCGGCAGCACATGCCGCGATGGAGAGTCGGTGATGACCGTAGAAACGTTAACGATGCCCGCATCTGATCGATTTGGTCCTTTTGGTGGTCGCTACGTCCCGGAAACGCTCATTCCAGCACTGGATGAGCTCGAGTTGGCGTTCGCGACGGCACAGGCGGACCCCATGTTCAAAGCGGAACTCGATGGGCTCTTGCACGAATATGTTGGTCGTCCAACGGCCCTGAGTTTTGCTCCGCGATTGTCAGCGCGCATTGGAGCGCCGGTCTGGCTCAAGCGCGAA
>JAYTTR010000270.1:0-7139 GCA_043744935.1 Gemmatimonadaceae bacterium | reverse complement strand
TGGGCGGGAAGTCCCACTTGTAGGTAGACATTTGCACCGACGCACTATTGCTCGCACGTCCCGCGTCCCAGCTGCTCCGATGCGTGAGCGACGAGATCGTACCAAAGCGAATCGTGGTGATGTCCGCCTCCGGCGCCACAATACCACTGCCCTGTCCCGCACGCGCTTGACGGCTGAGGGCAAAGCGCAACGTCGTGGTTTGATTGTCGTTCCAGCCGTGATCGAGCCGAGCAAATCCCTTATACGTTTCGCGCGCTTCGCGTCCAAGAAAAACTGCGCGTGCGGTGGAGCTAATGCGATCTTCGTTTTCGTTGGTGTATTCGAGCGCGCCAAACGCATACGTCTTCCTTGCTACAATAGGACCACCAAACGACGCACCAAACTGTTCGCGACGAAATCCGTCCTGCGCGGCGCGGAAATCGTCACGCGCCATACCGGACGCTGGCTGAATCGCCGACCGTGCGTCAACCGGAATTCCCGGGCGATTGTACGCGAATACATCACCGCTCCAGTGGTCGCCGCCGGCGCGACTTTCATAGTTCACCACGCCACTCGGACTGCGGCCATACACCGCAGAATACGTGTTCGCGAGTACTTCAAGTCGAGCCAGCGCCGACAACGGAAACTCGACGCGCGGTCCGCCAAGAAATCCTTCATTATTTTCGAGGCCATCGAGCGTGTATTGCGTATACAGCGCGTTCGTGCCGTTCACACTGAGCCTCGGCGCATCACCGAAGAACGCGCGCGCCTGCGCAACGCCGGGGATGGTGTAGCCGAGTGCAACGGGATCACGCGCATCCGTGGGCAGCGAGCGTAACTCTGCACGCTCGACGGCACCGCCGGTCGCCGCATCACTCGTGTTCAGGAGCGGGCGATCGCGTTGCGCGACAACCTGCTGCACCGCGAGTTGCGCGAGCGGCGACAGTGTGAACGCGACGCTCCGCTGCGTGCCGTCTGGAATCGGTGCGACATCGAGCGTCTCAGCAGCGAAGCCCACGATCTGTGCAACAACACGTAGTCGCTGCGCAGGTAAAACGGCGAGTACGAAACGACCGGCGCTGTCTGTACGCGCGTTCTTCGTTCCGTTTACTACGCGAACTGTGGCGGTCGCGAGCGGTCGACCGGACTGGGCGCGCACAGCACCGCGTAACGTCGTGGCCGATTGTGCGAATGAAATGGCTGGCAGGGCGATTGTACCGACGGCGATGCAGAGTCGCCGAAGAAAGAAATGCGTTGACATAAGATGCGCACGTTGGACCGCGGACAGTCCGGTCGTTGGAGGGAAATGTGTATGGGTCAGCTACGCGCAGCGGGCGCGACTGGATGTGCCGGGCCAAGATTCTGATAGGTGTAGACTTGGCAGCCATGCGGAGTTCCCAAACTGCGACGGCGCCCAACGCAAAACACCCCGTTGCGGAAAAATCGCAACGGGGTGCCATCTATTAAACCGGCACTGCTGCGCAGTTAGGCGCGCGCCGGGCCCATAATGTTGCGGGCAAACAAACCAATGATGAGCGCGACGAGCGCGATCTGGCCAAACGGGCCGATCAGATGCAGAAACGAGAAAAACAGCGAGATCAGGCCAAGTGGAATCTTGACCAGGGGCAATAACCAGTCGGCGTTGGCAGGATGCGAAAAAAACGGCATGGAAAGTCTCGCTGAAGGTCAGTGCTGCGGCTGGTGAGATACATAACGGATCAAACCCTGCGGCGGAACTACCTCCGCCGCGACTTCCGCCGCCCCACGAGCAACGCCGGTAATACAAAGAGAACTCCCAGCGTCCCAGCGATGGTTCCACCCGCCGTTGCGAGGGCGATTGCTCCAAATATGCGCGTCGCATCCGTGCCCACCGACAAGGGCACCAACGACGCCAGCGACGCCAGTGTGACAAACACAATCATGCCCGATCGGTCGAGCATAGCGCGCAACACTTCTCCAGCATCGAGGGCCAGCGTTGCAAACGCATTGGCGGAAGTATCGATTGGCGCTGTCGGAATTGCATCGCGTTTCGCCCGACGTTTCAGGAGCGCCGCATCCACCATCAAAATGGCGTGATTTACCGCGAGTCCGACGACGAGAATTACGCCGACGGCAGCCTCGCGAGTGAACGCCGTGTTGAATACCCAAAACGCCGCTGCTACGCCGGCCAATGACAATGGCAAGCTCAAGAACACCATCAATGCTCCCCACACCGAATCGAACACGAGCGCAACGGCAAGGATCACGAGCGTGATGCCAATACCGAACACGAGCCACAAGCCCTTCTCGCTCGCATCACGCTCATATCCAAAGTTGTCGGTCGCATCAGAGACTTGGTATCCAGCCGGTGCGGACAGCGTTTTTACAAACGCATCGTGATACCGTCGCGCCAACTTTCCCGGACCGCGAAAATCATACGCCACTTGCAAAACGTATTGTTGATCCTGTCGCTGAATGGTGCTTAACGCCTCGCGTTCATCAATACTTGCAAAGTCACCAATGCGGACAGGTGCTCCGCTCGCCGTTGGAACAATGGCGGCGCGCAGTTCATCAAGGGAGCGATCACGTGCACCATTGGCCTTGACCGTCACCGGCAATTCGTCACCGGCAATTTCCACGAGCTGTCCACCAACGGGACCGCGTACCTCGCGGGCAATCGACTGTCCGAGTTGCGCCGCACTCACACCAAAGCGAGCAAGTGTTGGACGATCGGGCGTGATGGTGACCTGGTAGCCGCGATCACCGCTGAAATAGCCACCCGCACTTATGCGCACATCTTTGACGCGCGCAATGCGTTCGAGTCGCGCTTTCAGATCAGCCGCGATACGACCCACGCCATTGTACGAATAGCCTAACACTTTCAGGCGAAACGTGGACATGCTGGAGCCACTACCGCCCGACGAGAATCCTGGACCGTCGCCGTAGACGCTTACACTGGCGCCACCAATGAGCACCGCGCGCTGTGTGAGCAGTTCTTGTAATTCCAACGGGACGCTCGTGAAACCACCAACCCGGGTGAATGTCACAAGCATTTGCGCCGACGTCGTGCCACGCGACGATGTGCGAACCTGCTCTACTTCTGGTCGACCGACGACGAGGCGTTCAAACTCATGCATCCCAGCATCCAGTGTTTGCGGATCAGAACCACGCGGGAATGAGAGGCCCACACTTAACGTTGTGCGTCGCTCACCGAAGCCGCTAAATGACGAACGCGGTACCTTCTCGATGAATCCCCACGTGAGCACGGCCAGCACCGCAACCGTCAGTGTGAGCGTCGCGGCACGCCACCGCAATGCGCGCCCCAACAACACCGCGTACCAGTGACGCATGCGTGGCCATGTACGCTCTCGCGTGCCAGCACCCGCGCCCAGAGCCGGCACCACAAGCAATGCCGTAAAGACACTCCACGCTAACGCGAAGAGAAACGCGGCCGCGAACGGCACGAATGCAGCGCGTGCGTTTCCCTGCAAATATAGAAACGGGAAAAGCACCACGCCGGTGGTCAGCGTGCTGCCAATCACCGCAGGTGTGATTTGTCGCGTTGCACTCGCGCGACCGTCTGGTGTATCCGATGTGGTACTCAATCGTTGCACGACCACCAACGAATTTTGTACGAGCACGCCCACACCCATGCACAGCCCAGCCAGCGTCAGCAAATTCGCCGGAATATTAAAAAGGTAGAGCGACAACGCCGTTGCAGAAATCGCTACGGCAGTACTACCCATCACCAACGCCACCGCGCGCCAGCGGCGCAGCATGATCACAAGCACGAGCAACACCGACGCAAAAGCAATGGCGCCGCGTTTCGAGAGATCGGTCAACTCGTGCGATAGGTCTTCGCTCTGATCATTCGACACACGTAGACGAATCGCGATTGGCAAATTTGGTCCAATACTCGCAATGGCTTCTCGCAAAAGCTTTGCCGTTTTTATCGCATCTGCCCCCGGATGTCGCGTAATTTCAATGGCTACTGCCGGCTCGCCATCGATACGAAAAAATCCGCCGCGCGCATCTTCTTCGGCACGCACGGTCGCCAACTCGCCCAAGCGAAAGACGCGCCTCGCCGGACCAATCACCGTCAGCGCCATCAAGTCTTCCAACGCATGGGGTTGATCGCGCAACACGACGTTACGCACTATCCCACCGCGCGCCTGAGTTCCCAACGCTTGCACCACATTCGCGCCGTTCAGCGCGTCGACCAAACGCTGCGGCGGTATCCCGATCCGACGCATCAGCGTGGCATCATACGCGACCGAAACTCCCAACTCTGTGCCACCACGCACCTGCACGCCGGCCACACCACTGATCGCACTTAACCGCGGACTCACACGCTCGTTCAGCAATTTCTGCAGCGTGCCGGCCGTGTACGGACCGGCGACGGTAAGCGACATCAGCGGCGCTTCTTCCAATCCCTCTGGCACATAGTTCGCCACCGTGGGTCCTGACACGCCTCGCGGCATCTCCGCACGCAACAACTCAATGCGCTCGAGAATCGCCAGACGTGTCATTTGCACATCGGCGTTTTCGTCGAGCTCCACGGTGAGCGACGCGTAGTCGTCGTATGAACTGCTGTTGACCCGGCGCACACCACGCACCCCTTGTACCGCAGCTTCAAGTGGCGACGTGAGATACGTTTCGATAATCTCCGGCGATGCCCCCGACATCCCCGCATTCACCTGTAACCTCGGCAGCTCGACCGTTGTGCGCGTGGCCAATGGCAATCGTGAAAATGCGATCGCGCCCGCCAGCAGCAACGCAGCACACGTGGACCACACCACCGCCGGTCGATGCGCGAAGAAACGAATCATGCGCGACGACGCGCCCGCGCCTCGCTCCGTCGCTCTAACGACGCGTACGCGGCCGGCAGCAGGAAAAACGTCACGGCAAGCGCGCTGATTGAGCCGCCAATAATGCCCGCTGCAAGCGGCTGATACAGCGCGCCACCACTGCCCCAGCCAAACACCAGTGGTAACACACCAGTCACCGTGGTGATACTCGTCATCGCGATCGCCCGGAGCCGTTGTTGTCCGCCCAGAAGTATGGATTCCTCAATGGAGTGTCCCTGTTCGCGAAATCTGCGAATAGCATCGAGCTTGACGACCGCTTCGTTATCGGCCATGCCGATCATTACGACAATGCCGATTAACGATACGGCATTGAGAGACTGTCCAGTCATCCACAGAAAAACCACCGCGCCCGCGCCCGCGAGTGGCACGGTGAGCATCACCACAAGCGGGATAGTAAAACTTGCAAACTCCCCCGCCAGCACGAGAAACATGAGCAACGCAGCGAGCACCAATACCACGGTAAGCTCTTGCGTCGTACGCGCGCGCTCTGCATCCGCTCCTGCCACTTGCCACGTGACGGTGGACGGAAACGCGAGCGCGCTGATGCGCGACGTCACGTCTGCCGTGGCCTTCGCCGTGCCATCACGTTCAACGAGGCCTTCAATAATCGTGACCGGTCGCTGTCCTACGCGGACAACTTCAAGTGGCGCGCGCGTTTCGCGAATCTGCACCAGTTGCCCCAATGGCACGCCGCGAATTGGCGTACGGAGTGCGGTCTCCAATTCTTCATTGCGTGCGCCGGCATACCGCACCGTGATTGGTGTGCGCTTGTCCGTCTCCCGCAATTCACTTGCGCTCACACCGCCCAACGCACCGGCAAGCACACTGGCTACTTGCTGCGGTGCAATGCCACGATCAGCAAGGCGCGCACGCTCGAGTGAGATTTCGACGATGGGTTGCGATTCGGCGTATGCATCTCGCACGTCGGCCAGCGAGTTGAGTGTACGCAACGTGCGACGTACCGTATCCGCCCACCGCTGTGATTCCGGCAACGTGCTGGCGGACAGTTCGACACGCACAAGACGTCCTTCGCGACCAATCAATGATCCGAACTCGGATTGACCGGCGAGGTCGATTGCCAACGCGCCTTTGGCTAGGTCCGGCAATGCACTGCGCAATTTTTGTGCAAACAGCGCGGCGTCGGCACCGGTTGGAACGGGCACGATAAGCTGCGCCGTTGCACTCGACCCCGGATCTGAGCCAGCAAGAATTTCTTCGTCGGTGGCTTTGCCGACGCGCGCATAGATGCCGCGCGCACCGAGTGTGCGAGACGCCTGTTCGACACGTGCCGCCTGACTTGCCGTGGCTTCAATACTCGTGCCTTCAGGCATTTGTAGCTGCGCCACGAGGACACCTTCATCGACACGTGGAAGAATTTCCTTCGGCAATTTCCAAACAAGCAACGCGCTGATCACCATAAACCCCGCCGAGATTGCGAAAACCGTGCGCGTGTGCGCGAGTGACCAGACGACCCCGCGTTCGTACAGATGGGTCAGCGAGGTACCCATGCGATCAAGGATGTTCGGCGTTTGGGATGTAGCGGTAGGGACTGAGCGATGGGAAACGACGTTTCGTTGTCGCCGGCGCCCAACGATGAGCACGGGCATCAGCGTGAGCGCGAGGAGAAGCGATGCGGCCACGGTCGTGACAACGCTGAGCGACAGATCACGAAAGAGCGCCGCCGCCAGGCCGCGTACAAAGATGATCGGACCGAAGACCAGTATCGTGGTGAGCGTACCAGCGAACAGTGGCGCAGCGACTTCGTCAGTGCCGGCAATGGCGGCCTCACGTAGCGGCATCCCTTGATCACGCAGTCGACCAATAGCCTCCGCCACAACAATCGCCGTATCGACAAGCAAGCCGGTGCCGAGTGCGAGTCCACCGAGCGACAGGACGTTGATGGAGACATGCATGGCTTGCAGTCCGACGAGTGCCACAAGCACTGACAGTGGCACCACGGCGGTGATGGCAAGTGACATGCGCCAGTCGCGCAAGAAAATCAAAATGACAAGCAGTGAGAGTGCGCCGCCGGCAACAATTTCCTGACCAAGGTTGCTCAGCGCATCAGTGACGAAATCGGCTTGTGCCGCGACGACGGTGATGCTGGCGCCTGGAAACTCTTTACCAAGTTGGGTGACGGCGTCCGTCATGCGCGTGGTCACAGAGACCGTGTTCGCACCCGCATCTTTGTAGACTACCAAGCCAATGGCGGGTGCACCATCGAGTCGCGTCAGCGTGACTGGATCGGCAAGACCGAGTGTGACTGTGCCCACATCACGCAGCGTGATACCGGACCCGGTGCGACCGAGTGGC
>JAYTTR010000269.1:0-1869 GCA_043744935.1 Gemmatimonadaceae bacterium | reverse complement strand
ACGTGGCCCAAAAATCGACGACCGCGAGGCCCATATGGCCTTCAATTTCTGCGGCGAACGTATCGTCCTTCACTTCCACTGCGTTTGCCATCGTATGCTCCGTTGCACAGATCCGGCTTGCGTCGGTTCACCTGCGCGTTTCGTCAAGATTAGAATTCAGACTCAGCCCACGCCCAGATGACATGATGACTGACCCCCTTCGCCGCGGTACCCGTATTGCCCACATCGGCATAGCGGTTGATACCCTCAACGCACACCTTCCGTTCTACCGCGACATCCTCGGCATGCCCGAAGTGTCGCTGGACGACGCGGACGGCGCCACCATTGCCGGTGTTACTGCCGGAGAATCACTTGTCGAACTACTCGAGGCCAAGTCGCAAGACTCGCCCATCGGGAAGTTTATCGCCAAGCGTGGCCCCGGAATACATCACGTGTGTTTTGCTGTAGACGACCTGGACGGCATGCTCGCGCGATGCCGCACTGCCGGGATCCGCATGATTGATCAAGTGCCCCGACTTGGCGCCGAAGGCAAACGTATTGCTTTCGTACACCCGAGCGCGACCGGCGGCGTCCTTGTAGAACTCTCTGAATACTAGCACGGTGCCAAAAATGTCGACGCGGCGACCTTTCGGTCAGCTACAAAAATCCTTCAGCGGCGCGACCTCGACGTTTTCGACCAACCAACGACCCCCCGGACCCGGGACGGTGCTAAACAGGGTTTTCGCCGACACTTGCTTCCGTTGAATCTGCACCAGGAATTGCTGATGCCCACCCGTGAGCAAACGAGCCTGCTCTTCGGCAAAGCTCCATTTGTCGTGCATGAGCAAGCACTGCATCACCACGAGACGTTTTTCCATCTCCTCACGCTTCATCAGATCGCGCGCGGCCCCTTTGCTGGTGCCCCACATGGCCGACATCCCTTGCAGATCCTGCGCTTTCACGGCGGTCATGAAGCCTTCGATCGCTCCGCGCGACGTCGCAGCGCCGATACCGCCTCCCGTCGTGATGGCCGTCGCGCTCGCGGGAACAACCGATGTGGTCGCGACCGTGCGAGTGCATGCGGACATCGCCAAAAGCCCTAACACCAACATTCCCTGACGCACCACGGACTCCTCCGCCCTCGGCGTGATCGCTAAACGTCGACACCACTCTGTTACGATATAGTACGATACTGCATTCGCACGCGCGGCACACGACCAGCCAACGCTCAAGTCTTCGGAGATGACGTTGTATCAACGTTTGTACATCAACATCGATCACGTGGCGACTGTGCGGCAAGCTCGACGGAGCGTAGTGCCAGACCCCGTCGCGGCCGCGCTGCTTTGCGAACGTGCAGGTGCGGACGGAATTACCGCCCATTTGCGAGAAGATCGTCGTCATATGCAAGACGACGATATTCATCGTCTCGCCACACAGCTGACGCGCGGATTCAATTTCGAGTGCGCCGCGACCGATGAAATGCTGACACTCGCACTCGCGCTCAAACCAACGGAAGTCACCTTGGTGCCGGAGCGCCGCGAAGAAGTGACCACAGAAGGAGGCCTCGACCTCGTTCGTGGCGCAACGGTGCTCGGGGCCGCTATCGCGCGTCTGAAACGCGCCGGGGTGCGTGCAAGTCTGTTTATTGATCCCGATGTCGAGGCCGTCGCGCGTTCGCACGCGCTTGGCGCGGATGCGGTCGAGCTGCACACCGGGCAGTATTCACACGCCACCACGGATCCGCGGACGTTGCTGGCATTGGCCACGAGTGCGACGGCGGCGGTGGCACGCGGGCTCGCGGTACACGCTGGGCACGGGTTGTCAGTCGACAACGTCGGGCCCGTCGCGGCGATTCCAGAAATTGAAGAGTTGAACATCGGACACGCCATC
>JAYTTR010000268.1:0-7161 GCA_043744935.1 Gemmatimonadaceae bacterium | reverse complement strand
CTGATCCCGAGCTCCACCGCGATGGCCTTGTTCGTGAGGCCGCGCGACACACCATCCAGCACCTCACGTTCGCGTGGCGTGAGCACATCCAGCAACGTGCTCGGCGTCGTGACCACAGGATCGGTTGTTGATAGGCGACGCACCACGGCGGGACTGAAAAACGTACCGCCAGCGAACACGGCGCGTATCGCAGCGCGCAACTCTTCGCCGGCGCTGTCTTTCAGGATGTACCCGTGGGTGCCGATGCGCATGCCTTCCCGCACGTACTCAATGTTTTCGTGCATGCTGAGCAACAACACGCGCGCGGATGGCAACAGCTCGCGCAATCGCGCGGCCGCCTTCAAACCGGTTTCTTCAGGCATGGTGATATCGAGCACGACGACATCGGGACGATGGAGCAGCGCGAGTTCAACGGCTTCGCGACCATTCGCCGCTTCGGCGACGACATCGATGCCCGGTTCAGCGTCAAGCACGTGGCGAATGCCTTCGCGCACGAGTGCGTGATCATCGGCGACGAGCACGCGAATAGGAACAGTCATACGCGCCTCGTCATAGACGCGATGTCATGCGGTCACCTGCGAGAGCGCCGAGGCGGCGAGCGGAATGGAAATTCGCACTTCTGCACCGTGGTCTGGATGATTTCCCACTGCGACGTGTCCGCCAACAGCCAGGAGGCGTTCCCGCATGCCGGTCAGCCCCATGCGTCCATCGGTCTCCTGCACGCGACCGTCTCGCGCGACTACAAACCCGTGACCATCATCACGCACGTGCAGTCTGAGTCGCGCTTCAGCAACGCTGATCACTACGTGCACCGCGTGCGCCTCGGCATGTCGCGTCACGTTCGAGAGCGCCTCTTGCAGCGCACGAAAGAGCGCGAGATCTGCATCAGACGTGAGGAGCGGCAACGTGGACGGCGCTTCGAGTGTCGCACGAATACCGCTGCGTTCGGAAAAATCATTGACCAACGAACGGAGCGCTGGCAGCAGTCCGAGATCGTCCAGCAGCGAGGGTCGCAGATCACTCGTGACCTGCCGAATACTGCGAATGCCTGTGTCCACCAACGCCAGCAGGCGATCGAGCCGTCCACTGGCGTTGGGCGCGAGGACCGGGCGAAGTCCTTCGAGTTGCATCTTCACGGCGGAAAAGACTTGCGCCGTTTCATCGTGGAGTTCGCGCGAGAGGCGACGGCGTTCGTCTTCGTGTTGGCGCACCATGCGCGTGGACAGTTGCTCGAGCGCGGATGTGCGCTTGGCTAACTGTCGATCCAGCGTGGATTGTTCGAGCGCCGCACCAACCTGCTGTCCCAACGCGAGTAAAAAATCGTCATCGAGCGCGGTGAACGGATTGCGCACATCACCGGACATCACCAGCGCACCGACGAGTCGATTGCTGGTGCTGACCGGCAGCGCTGCAACAAAAGGCTGCTCGCCCGACGCCGTCACCACTTGTGGTCGGCGGGTGAGTCGCATCCGCGCGAGCGCTCCCGCGACGGCATCCTGCGGTTGCGTGTCCTCCCAAGGCGCGCAGGTGCCGGCACCGCGCACAAAACGCCCGTGTGTTCCACTCGTCGTGCGCGGCGCGGCGGTCGATCCGTCGAGAATACTTTCCCCGTCGAAAAGGTACATCGCACTGCCTCGGACACCGGGCAACGTGAGCGGGCGCGAGAGCAACAAATCCAAGGGGTCTGCGCCCGCGTCATGCCGATGCAAATCGCCCGACAATGCCGACAGCGCGCGCACGCCGCGACGCAGATCGTCGAGCACCAGCAGCACGAGCCCTGCACCGACCAGCAGCTCGAACGAGATATCGAGATAGTACCCCCACGGCGTCCACGCGCCCTGTGCGCGAAGGAACGGGTAGTCCAGATGGTGAAGGCCCCATAACGCAAACGCGATGGCCAGCAGCCGCGCACCCGTGGAGCCGATAATTCGATGATGCCGCCAAAAGACCCATCCAGTCCACGCCGTTGCGCCACTCAAAAAGACGACAGCCGGCAACGCGGCCCAGAGAAACTGATCCAGTTGGTAAATCGCGATGTACGACCACAGCGGTGGGAACAGCGCGACCAATAAGTACGACGCGCGTGCTTTCGGTTGTCGCAGAAATACCAGCGACGCCCACAACAACACCAATGCGGTCCAGCCGGTCGTTACTTGATGCCAATACAACCATACCCGCTCGCCGCTGGATAAAAAACTGAGGATGCACAGCAGGCGCGCCACGTACATGCTCCACGCAATCGCGAACCACCCAAACCATGGACGGTGAAAGCGCGTGTACAAATGGGCGCAGAGAACCGCGAGGCCCGTCGTGATCGCACCTTGCAGCAACGCGGCAGCGAGCTCGGTCGCGAGCATCGGCGACGGGACAAGCAGAGTAGACGCAGACTGGATCACGGGAGAAAACTAGTCGGTGCCTTGCATGGGAGCGATCCCGTCCCGCGTGACGTGATACACCGTACGCGATGGGAACGCCACGTTCGATCCGTTGCGGTCGACGATCTCCAGAAAGTCGAGCAGCATGCGATGTCGAATGTTCAGGAATTCGCTCTGGTCACGCGTTGCAAACCACGCCATCACGCGCATGCGAATCGCCGAATCGGTGAGTGCGACCACGTGCACACGCACGACATCAGGCCAAATTTTCGGATGTGAACGCAACAACGCTTCGATATCGCCACGCATCTGATCGATTTGCGTTGCGTTTGTCCCATACGTAAGATCAAGATCGGTCTTGAGAAACATGCGATCGCGTTCGCCGAACGTTTCGATACGCTCATCGGCCAATCGTCCGTTGGGAATACGTACAACGGTCCGGTCATTCGTCCGGAAACTTGTCGACCGCAATCCAATGCGTTCAATAGTGCCCTCCGTTGTTCCAGCGCGGACCCAATCACCAACACGAAACGCGCGATCCGCCGCGAGCGAGATACTGCCAAACAAATGCTCAACCGTTTTTTGACCGGCTAACGCGACGGCGATACCGCCAATGCCCAGACCAGCCAGGAGAGTACCAACCGGATATCCGAATTGCGAAAGCGCGACGAGCACCGCGATGATGCCGAGTGTCACGCGTAAAATGTTGCCGAGCAACGGCACGAGCGTGCGTGCTTGCTGACTATCGCCGCTCACCCACACCGCATTTTCGAAACGCAATTGTACTAACCGAATGACGCGAAGTGCAGCCCAGAAAAGTGCGAGCCACACCAGTCCGCGTGTTGTTGAATCAACCAACGTCGCGAGACGCGTGTTCAGCTCGAGAATCGCAAGCACCGGTGTAGCGGCAACGGCGGCCAGCCAGAGTCGAAAGGGCCCGCGCAAATGCGTAACAAGCAGATCATCCCACTCTGTAGCGGTGCGTGACGCGAGGCGTGCGAGCACGGTACGCAACAATCCACCAACGATCCATGCAACGAGCACGAGAACCGGGAGCGCGAACGCCAGTCCAATCCACTGCCAGTAGAACACGTGCCACGGCCCTTCGCGCATGAGCGCGGGAGGCAGTCGATCGCGAAGCCATGGTGCCCCGAGGTTTTCGTACCACATATCCACTTTGCTCACGCTGGCTTGCGCAAAGACCCAGCGTGGTGGGACGGCATTGGGCAGGCGCACGAGCCGAATCACATCTTCGCGTCCGCCCGCACCGGCAATCGTGCCAACACGATCAGCGTCGCGCTCACCATCCGTTGTGTCGCCGACGGTCAGCGGTGACAACGTCCGCACATCGAACGCCAGACGTTGGTCGAGTACGACCTTGAGATGTTTGGCCAACAGCGCCGCATTCGCCCGGTCCGCTGGCGGGACTTCGAGATATTCGGCTGCCGCACGCCAGTCGTTCGCCGCAGCAAGACGCAAAAATTCTTGCATGGACGCGCGCGGTGAACCGGGTGCCACCACGGCGGACGGTGTGTCGACCGCTGGCTTGTAGGCGTTCAGTTTAGGAAACTGAGCGCGGCTATTCGACGCGACCACGCAAGACAAGCAGGCGACCGTAGCGAGTCTGACTGCGAGTCGCTTTGCAATACGCAGGCTTTTGGCGATATAAAGGCGCATCAGCGAAGCTTTGACGGGAGTGGCGCGCGGGTCAACGGGGCGCGCTGAAATGGTCAGACAACAAACGCGTCATTCACGGTCGGCCGAGACTGTTCGACCAACGTCGCTCCCGGATTTCCCGACGACCCCCAATGAACATTGGCCCGCAACACGAATAACGTCCGAACAGTGCCCCGACTGGGACTCGAACCCAGGACCTACGGCTTAAAAGGCCGCTGCTCTACCAACTGAGCTATCGGAGCGATTTGGCCACCCACTGTGACCGACGCGCAATCTAGCGCGGGCGATGCAGCGTGAGGTAGTCGTAAATCAACGTATCCCACACTTGCGACCACGTCTTTGATGCCGCGAAGGCCAGCGCTTGTTCCCGCGCCACCCGCAACCGCGCGCGATCATCTACCAGCGCAATCAACGACTCCGCGAACGCCGTCGCATTGCCAGGCGCCACCAACCAGCCGCGACCAGGTGCGAGCTGCTCACGAGTTGGGCCGACGTCCGCACCCACGACCGGCATTCCAGACGCCATCGCCTCCAGCAGCACGTTGCCAAACGTATCCGTGGTGGACGGAAACAAAAACACGTCGCCAGACGCATACGCGGTACTCAGGGCATCGCCCAACAGCTTACCGGGCAACCAACTGTCCGTCGGCGCCTGTGCCCGTACCTCGGCCTCGTAGGGGCCATCGCCCACCGCGACAAACAAAATGCGACCCGGCCGCGCGTCATTCACCAGGCGCAACGCGCGCAACGCGACATCGAGCCCCTTCTCCGCGGCCAGACGTCCGACATACATCACCACCAACGTGTCATCAGCGGCGCCGATACGCGCACGCAACTCACTCGATCTGAAACGCGGTGAAAATCGTGCACTGTCCACACCGCGCGACCACACCGCCGTATTCGTGAAACCTTCGGCGTTCACTTCATCAACGATGGCTTGCGTTGGGCAATATGTGCGCAAGCCGGCGTTGTGAAACCATCGCATGAAACTCCACCCCGGCTCCGCCAGCAATCCCAAACGATAAAACTTCGCATACGCCGAAAAACTCGTGTGATACGAGGACACCAAGGGCACGCGCAGCGACTGCGCTGCCGTACGCCCCGCGAGCCCAACACCAAACTCGGTCGCCGTATGCACCAACGTCGGCGCGAACTCGCGCAACGATCGCTCCACCAATCGCTGTCTCGGCCACGCCATTCGCAGTTGTTTGTACGCCCAAAACGGAACGCTGGGATATCGCACCACATGACTCTGCGCTGTCGATTCTGGATCGGTCACCGTGAACACACGGGCTACACCACCGCGCTCGCTGACAGCGTCAACCAATCGTTCGAGCGTGCGCGCAACTCCATTGACCTGTGGCGGATATGTATCAGAAAAAACTGCGAGACGGAGCGCGCTGGCGTCGATGCCACTCATAAATGTTCGTAGTGAATCACACGACGCGCGCGTGTCCATCGCCTCACTTCGCGCGCGACCGACGCTGCGGTGACGGGATGCGCGAGATCTTGTGGATGCAGCGCAAGGCGTATCAGTGGCGCGCGTCGTACCGTGTACCATCGCACAGCGGCCGTGAGTCGCGAACCCCATGCGCGGAGTGTGGTACGTCCGCTCCAGCGCAGGGCCGGCGCGTCGAGTCGGAGACCTTGCAGTGCTGCGGTCGCGCGATGCACGCGCACAGCGCCCGCGTCCTCACTTACGTGCAGCCCGTGCTCGCGCACGACATCGTGCGTGGTCTCATGGGCGAGCCACGCTGGCGGAATGAATCCAATCGGTTGCAATCCAAGCACTGCGAATCGTGCGAGGCCGCGCGCAATACGAGCGGTCGCGGCCGCGTGATCGAGCGTGAGAAATTCCCCTTCGTTCGCCGTGCGACCAACAGCGCGCAGTTCGTCGCGCCACGTGCGCGGCAGTCCGACTTCATCGTGCCGTTCCCCGTGCAGAAATATCTCGGCACCGGCCGCCGCACATGCGCGCACCCAGTCAACAAATGGAGGATGTGCTTCAAGCGGCCACGCACCGTGCCAATCGGGTACCACCAGTAGTGCTGGCGTGACGCCGTTGTCCCGACAGAGCGCCCACAGCGCACGCACCGGTCCTTCAAGAGCAGGTGTTACGTCGTGGATCGACACCAGCAACCCTTCGCGAGTCGACGTGTCAGCGCCCGAGGACATCGCGATACACTGCGAAAAGCCGATCGAACACGGTGTCCCACGCATGCTCTGTTTCCGCGTACACTCGACCACGCTGACCAAGGGTGTACAGATCATCGCTGAACAGCGCAATGGCTTGCTCAGCGAGCGACGCCGCAATTCCCGACTCAAAGGTGCGCCCGGCGCTGCTGGCGGCCACTTGCTCGGACACGCCACCCTGATCTGCCGATAACACCGGTGTGCCACTCGCCAGGGCTTCGAGCGATGACAAGCCAAATGTTTCGATGCTGCCCGGCGCGATGTACACATCAAACGACGCTAACAAATCAGCGAGGGCTTCACGGTCAGATTGAAACGGAAGAAAGTGCACGCGCGATCCATACGGATGCGCACGCAGCATCGCTTCAAGAGGACCCGTACCAACAAGAGCGAGACGCGCGCCCGTGCGCCTTTCGACGTCGGCCCACGCATCCAGCACCACGTCCAATTCTTTCTCACTCGCGAAACGTCCGACAAATCCTGCCAGCGGACCAGCGGGCAACCCATGCTTTGCGCGCGTCTCCATCGCGTGCTCGCGACGAAGTGGTGTGAAACGATCGAGATCGACACCCAACGGAACCTTGGCGATGCGCGTGATACCTTCGCGCGCAAGATCGTTCGCCGAGAAGTCTGAGGTCACTACCGTGAGTGGGAACAGGCGATCAAGGCGACGCATGTATTGCCAGGAGGCGCGATACACAAACCGACGCGCCCGTCCATTCTTCCCCGCGCGTGGTGCAAACATGCGCGGCAAGTTGGAGTGATAAAAACAGATCAGTGGCACATCGAGGTTGCGCGTCGCGTGCCGCACAATCCACGGCACAATAAACGGACTGCCGATCTCGATGATGTCTGGCCGCTCGTGTCGCACGATCTTCGCCACACTGCGCGTGGCCAACATGAAGCGATACGGCTT
>JAYTTR010000267.1:0-1871 GCA_043744935.1 Gemmatimonadaceae bacterium | reverse complement strand
GAACGTCACGTCACCTGCGCTGGTTCATGCGCTTGATCAGGCGGCATCGAGCTCGCCCCCGGTACGTGAGTATGACCGGGCGCGAGTAGCGTCGGATTCACTCCGCGCATGGGAGCGCGCTCCAGCAAAGGTCACGCAACTTTTGGTGACAAATACGCGCGCTGCACTGTCGGCGGAATCTGATGGACGTTGGGTGTGGCTCGCTGTACTGGCGATGCTTGGTGTCGAGAGCTGGTTGCGCCGGTCCCGCGCGGAGGCAAGCGGTGATCGCGTCGCCTGACGATACGACTGTTCGCGTGTTGCTTGCGCGCGTGCAAGCGCGAATAACAGTGCGTTACGCTTTGCAAGGCGCTGCTGCCGGATTCGCGTTCGCTGCTATGCTCGAGGCGTCGGTGATGCGCGCGAGTGAACTCACCATCGCACCGCGAATAGGGATCGTGCTTGTCATCGCCGTGACCAGCGCCCTCGCACGACTGGCTTTTGCAGCGCGCACTCGCAAAGACGCAGCGCGCCTGATCGAACGCGTAGCACCGCAATGCCAAAATATGCTTATCACGGCAGAAGAGTTGCTGGATGATATTGGTCGCGTAAAACCAAACATTGGCGCACTCGTGCAGCAACAAGCGGCACGTATCGTCGGTTCGCTCAGAGTGCCAGTGTTGGTGCCGATCCGTCGATCGCTAATTGCGTTTGGTACGTCGATCATTCTTTGCCTGGCGGCAGCCTTGCTGCCCAGCGCAGCACGCGTATTTCCCACCGCTACCCGCACTGGTTCCATACTCACACCATCCGTGCGAACCGTTCGCATGGTCATCACCGCGCCCGCGTACAGTGCGCGGCCTCCGATCACGATGCGCGATCCGTGGCGTATCGACGCGCTGGCCGGGAGCACAATCGCACTGACAGTGAGCGCCGAGGCGGACAGTGTCATCGTGGAGACGGTGCGTGGTATGCAAACGCTCCGGCCTGGCGGGTCGCACGAGTACACGGGAAGCGTTCTCCTCGATGTGGACGGATTTATTGCGATTGAGCCCGCGCTGAAGAACGGCGTACGGGGAGTGAAGCGACTGATTGGCCTGTCGGCGACGCCAGACCACGCACCGCATGTTCGCATTAGCGCGCCAGGGCACGACATGCGTTTCCCCGATGCCAATCGCTCGCTTGCATTGACGGTAGACGCCGATGACGATTTTGGACTCGCATCGCTTCGCGTGCGCTACACAAAGGTGTCGGGGTCGGGCGAACGTTTTACGTTCACCGATGGTGATATCCCACTGGATATTTCGCGTCGCGATGGTCGCACGTGGACCGCGCGCGGAGAACTCGGCCTTGGCGCACTCGGATTGTCGCCGGGCGATATGGTGGTGTATCGCGCAAGCGTGACAGACTACCGTCCCGGCGCGACCGCCACCGAGTCGGATTCGTATATCGCGGAGATCATGGCGCCGGGCGCTGTTGCTGCGTCAGGCTTTACGATTGATAATGCGCAGGATCGTTACGCGCTGAGCCAGCAGATGGTGATCCTGAAAACACAGCGGCTCCTTGCCGGACGCGTAGCACTGAGCACAGAAGTGTTTGCCGCAGACGCCGCCGACATCGCGACGGAGCAACGTCGCGTACGCGCGGAGTTCGTCTTCATGATGGGCGGTGAGATGGCCGAAGAGATTGCGTCGGGCGCGAGCATGACGGATCTCGACGAAACGAAGGAGGCCGAATCGGAAGGCGATCTGGCGGCGGGTCGGATGGCGAATCAAGGTCGCATTGCGCTACTGCGCGCCATCCGCAGCATGAGTCGCGCGTCAACAGCGCTCACTACAGCAGATGCGACAAGCGCACTCAGCTACGAGAAGGAAGCGCTCGTGCAAATTGAA
>JAYTTR010000266.1:0-7179 GCA_043744935.1 Gemmatimonadaceae bacterium | reverse complement strand
AACACGCGATTCGTCGTGCTCAGTCCACACTCGCTGCTGGAGTTGCTGAAGCGGCGCGGTCGACATCGCCCGGAAGAGATTGCGCGACTCGATCTCGCAGCTCCGTTCGATCTGACAGCCGCGAAGGCGACATGGCTCGCGGCGCTCGATAGCGCCGAATCGTTCTTGACCTCCCGTCTGGTAGACGAGATTGGGTGTCTCTACTGGTCGACCAGGCGACAGGCGTTTGTGCTACCCGGGCCAGACGAAGCGACAGGTGATGTAACGCCGCACTTCGGCCGACCTGGTGGGGTATTGCCGCAGCCATCCGTACAGGCGATCGCGCCGTGAGGACAAATGCGCGCGATGTGCACGTTCGGCTGACCGCGGCGCTCGCCGATCACTATCGCGTCGAGGGTGAACTACTCGGCGTCCGTGTCGTCCAACGGCCGCTGGTTTCCCTACTTGCTTGAGAACGGGAAGATTGCGCTCGCACCATGGCCGGTGAACGGAACCACGTACCAAGTAGCGGAGGGAGCCGAGTCGGAGTGGATGCCCGATGGCTCCCTCACGTTCTTGAGCTTCGTCGTGCGGGCGCACCTGATGGCGGGTGACGAGCGACGTGCGAACGTCTCGTATGCGGAGTTGCAGGCCCGCGCGGAGACCGATGTCTACCAGCGCAGTGCCTTGGCCCACGCCGCGGGCGAGCTCGGTCGGATCGAGGAGCAGGCGGACGAGCGCTGCTTGGGTCCAAGCAGTACGATGTGATGGCGAATCTTTGAGGCAAGCGGTCGATAGGCAACCGTCTGCGCAGTGCTCACAATGATCACGAACGCGTCGAAGGGTCGACGGGAAATGATTCAGCTGCTCGCAACCGATGAAGCGCATCTGCGGCCAGAGATCGCTCTTGCACCGCGAGCGGCCTGATCATCACTCGACGCTACCGGATTTCGGCGTATTCTTGAGAAGCGCCACATCGCCTTTCCACCTCTGTCACCGAGTAGCCACGATGTCGAGAGCCGTACCAAGTCCCTACGACACGGGACTCGACAGGACGGCCGCCAACCATGCCGCCCTGACGCCGCTGAGCTTGATCGACTGGGCCGCGACCGCGTGCCCCGAGCGCACGTCGGTCATCCACGGCGCGCGTCGCTTCCGCTGGCGTGAGACGTACGCGCGATGCCGTCGGCTCGCGTCTGCACTTTCTTCGCGCGGGATTGGCCGCAATGACACCGTCGCCGTCATGATGCTCAACACGCCAGAGATGTACGAATGTCAGTTCGGCGTGCCAATGAGTGGTGCCGTGCTCAATTGCCTCAACGTCCGACTCGACGCTGCGACCATTGCGTTCATGCTCGATCACGGCGAAGCAAAGGTGTTGATCACTGATCGCGAGTTTTCCGGTGTCGTCGCCGATGCATTGTCGCGTTGCGTCGCTAAACCGATGGTCATAGACGTGTTGGATGCGGAGTACATCGGCGACGGCGATCGACTGAGCGACATCGATTACGAAACGTTTCTCGAGGGCGGCGACCCAGCGTACGCGTGGCGCGGACCTGACGACGAATGGGATGCGATCGCGCTCAACTACACGAGCGGCACCACCGGCGACCCCAAAGGCGTCGTCTATCATCATCGCGGCGCGTATCTCAATGCGCTTGGAGAAATCGTTGCGTGGGGCATGCCGCGCTACGCCGTATATCTCTGGACCGTGCCGATGTTTCATTGCAACGGATGGTGCGTAACGTGGGCTATGGCGGCGCTCGCGGGCACGAACGTCTGTCTTCGGCGTGTCGAGACTGCGACGATCTTCGCACTCATCAAGCAGCACGGTGTCACGCATTACGGCGGCGCACCCATCGTGCACAACACGATGCTCGCTGCGCCCGATGAACAGTGGCTTGGCGTACCACATGGCCTCAGGGGATACATCGCGGGTGCTGCACCGCCGGCGTCGCCGATTGAAGCGATGGAGCGACGCGGCGTTGAGCTGACACACGTGTACGGACTCACCGAGGTGTACGGCCCCGCGACCATCTGCGTCAAGCAGCTCGAGTGGGAGTCACTTGCACAGAGTGAGCGCGCGATGCACAACGGCCGACAGGGCGTGCGATTCCAAGTGGAAGAGGGGGTGGATGTGGTTGACCCGACCACGATGACACCTGTTCCGCACGACGGCGAAACGATGGGCGAGATCGTCTTTCGCGGCAACATCACCATGAAGGGCTATCTCAAGAATCCCGCCGCGACCGCGGCCGCGTTTGAAGGAGGATGGTTTCACTCCGGCGATCTCGCGGTGATTCACCCTGACGGCTACCTCAAGGTGAAAGATCGCGGCAAAGACATCATCATTTCCGGCGGCGAGAATATCAGCTCACTCGAAGTGGAGGACGCACTGCATCGTCACCCGGCGGTGTTTGCCGCTGCGGTCGTCGCACGTCCCGATACCAAGTGGGGCGAGACACCGTGTGCGTATGTCGAACTCAAGCCAGAACACGCTGCGACGGAGCGCGAGTTGATCGATCACTGTTGCGCCAATCTTGCGCGATACAAAGCACCGACGGCAGTCGTGTTCGGACCACTGCCCAAAACGTCGACCGGCAAGATCCAGAAGTTTGTACTACGTCAACGCGCGCACTCGGCCGACGCAATCACTTGATAGCCGGATTCCTGACAGCTGCGGGTCATCAACTCGAGTACCAATGGATCGAGCCAACCGCGCCGAATCGTCCAACGCTCGTATTCCTGCACGAAGGACTCGGTTCTGTCGCGCAATGGAAGACCTTTCCCGACGCTATCACGGCGGCAACTGGTAGTGGAGCGCTAATCTATTCGCGATATGGCTTCGGTCAGTCCGACCCTTTAGCCGAATCGCGTGACGTCGACTACCTCGAGCACGAGGCGCTTGTCGTACTGCCTGCGGTGCTCGCCGCGCGCGGCATCGTTGATCCGATCCTCATCGGACACAGCGACGGCGCGACGATTGCGCTGCTCTATGCAGCAGACGCGCGATGGTCGACCCGCGCCATCGTGCTCGAAGCACCGCACGTTTTTGTCGACGACGTGGTACTCACGGGGATCGAGCGTGCGCGCGCCGCCTATCGCCACGGCGACCTGCGGCAAAAGCTTGGCAAGTACCATCGCGACGTGGACGCAATGTTCAACGGATGGGCCGAGACCTGGCTACGTCCGGAATTTCGCGCGTGGAATATGGAAGATCGACTACCGAACGTGCAGTGTCCTTTGTTGCTCATTCAAGGCGTCGACGATCCCTACGGCTCGATCGCGCACGTGGACGCCATCACGCGCCTCGTGAGTGGACCCGTTGAAGTGATGCTGCTGCTGGAGTGCGCGCACACGCCACACGTGGAGCGTGAGCGCGAGGTACGCGACGCGATGGTGCGGTTCGTCACCGCGTCCTGACGGCTATGGCGCCTCTGCGATGGTTTTCATGTTGCGATTGCGCCGCGTGCGTGGGCAGTTCAACACCATTGACGATCGACCGCGTGCGGCGGCCGAGCGTGAGGGGTTTCTCGCACCGTGAATCATGTGCTCGCGCGACTCACGGCAGCACTTGCCGATGGCTACCGCCTCGCCCACAATCTGAAGCACGACGCTGATGTTGCGACCACAGTGCATGCGCTGCGTGTGAAATGGGAAAAGGCGAAGAGGACTTAGGATGCAGAGGCCTAACATGATCGACTTTGGCAAGGGACAACCATCGCTATCGCTGCTACCCGTGCAAGCACTGCGCACGGCAGCCGACGATCACTTGGCGCAAGGGAATGCCGCACTGCTTCAGTACGGCGCTGACCAGGGAGACGCCGACTTTCGCCAGTCGCTCGCGCAATTCCTGAGTCGGCGCTACGCATCGCCGGTACACGCTCGGCACCTCATGGTGTCGGCCAGCGCGTCGCAAGCGCTCGACCTGGTGTGCACACGGTTCACGCGGCCCGGTGACACAATTTTTGTTGAAGAGCCCACGTATTTTCTGGCGCTGCACCTGTTTCGCGATCATGGCTTGCAGGTGGTCGGCATTCCCATCGACGACGAGGGAATGCAGATGGACGCACTGCGTGATGCGTTGACTCGGCATTGTCCGGCGATGCTCTACACGATTCCGTCGTTTCAGAATCCTTCGGGGACAACGATGTCCGCCGCGCGACGCGAGCAGCTCATCGCCATCAGTCGTGAGCACGATCTGCTGGTGATCGCCGATGAGGTGTATCACTTGCTCGACTTTGGTACTGCACCGCCTCTGCCGCTCGCCGCGTACGCACAATCGGCGCATACACAATCGGCGCATACACAATCGGCACGTGTCATATCGCTTGGTTCATTCTCGAAAATCTGCGCACCCGGACTGCGGCTGGGGTGGATCCAAAGCGCGCCAGCGCTGCTTGACACGCTATTGAACTCGGGGCTGGTACAAAGCGGCGGCGGACTCAATCCGTTCGTGTCGGGCGTGATGCACAGCATGCTGGAATTAGGACTGGTCGACGTTGGACTCGACCATCTGCGGGCAGTGTATGCGGAACGGTCCAGCGTGTTGTGTCAGGCACTGCGCGACGAATTGCCAACGGCGCATTTCATCGAACCGCGCGGTGGATATTTCGTGTGGCTGCAATTGCCACCGGAGATTTCGGCGACGCAACTATTGCCGATCGCTGACGCGGAGGGCGTAACATTTCATCCGGGTTCGCGATTCATCAGCGGTGATGGCTTCGCGCAGTGGATGCGGTTGAGTTTTGCGCACTACGACACACCGATGCTCGTTGAAGGCGTGCTTAGACTAGCGCGTGCGCTCAGGCAAGTAGCGGGTGTGTTGCCGTAGCAAATGCTTTCACGCCGAGTAGACGAGGTGTCACGCTCGTTTTAACTTCACATTGTCTGTCGATGACGAGGCGCTGACACGTTTCGTGAACGTGCGCGCATGACGATCACTATACCGCCCGAGGCATCGCGCGTGACGATACCCGCCTTGATGACTGCTGAAGAACTCCTGACGTATCCGGAGATGGACAAACGCGTCGAGCTGTTACGCGGCCACTTGATCGTACGCGAACCGCCTGGCATGCGACACGGAGAGTGCGAGCTCCGCATCGGCGTGGCGCTAAGCAACTTCCTGACGGCCGATCGCGCCGCCCGCAGTGCGATGCAAACCATCGGACGCGTCATGATCGGCGACCCCGGCTTCACACTGGCGCGCAACCCAGACACCGTACGCGCACCCGACATCGCGTATGTGTCGCGCGAGCGATTGGACGGACCGGTGCCGCACGGATTTGGTGAATTTGCGCCTGATCTCGCGGTTGAAATACAGTCCCCAACAGACCGGCCGGGTGCGGTGTTGGCCAAAGTTGGTGGCTGGCTCACGTCAGGTTCGCAACTGGTGTGGGTGGTCGATCCCATTCGCCAACTTCTTACCGTATATCGCGCGGATGGATCGCAGACGCTGCTCAGCGTGCACGACACGTTGCACGGCGAAGCGCTGCTGCCGGGATTTGCTTTATCGCTCGAGGAACTGTTTGCTGACTAACGTGCACGACACGTGCACCGTCTACCGCGCGAGAATGACCCACGACGGTCTGTGCTCGGCGTAAAAGCGTCGGGACTTTCTCAAGTGTGCATACTCCGGAGACAGTAACGACGTTGCCCCGCTAACGCTTCGCAGGACAAGTATCGCAGTTGCAACATCAAGTGCTGCGTATGGAATCAATTCCCCGTTCGAGGCCTCGAGCTCCACCGCGTTGATGCAACCCCGACCCGAATGGAAACTTCTATCGCGCGCGCCGACGGAACGGCACAAGTTCGCGGAGCCGCGCGTCGCGCAGGTACAGCCCACCCCAAGCGAAAATTGCGGCGGCCAGCGGAATCGTCGCACGTGCCGTATCGGCAATTCGCAAATGCGCGGCCACGGCGCCACCCAGATAGCCCGTCAGCAAGATTGCGGCGAGCACCGATGATTGCGAGATCAGGTACAGCACGACCAACGTGCATTCTGCAATGACGATGAGTGGTATGGCCGATCCGGGAAAACCATATCCCGTGACAATTTCGGCCACCGCGTAGGTGCGTTGCGTCCCTCTAAAAAAGGCGCTACTCAACAGCTGTGCGACCACCAAAACGGACAGCGCCCACCCAGTTCTGGTTTGCCAGCGGGGCGTTGTCATCTCGTCTCTGGAGACCAACTGGGCGGTTCCACACCAAACTGCTTCGAATATTCGGCGAACAATCGCTGCCAGCCTTCGAACTGCATGACTTCCATTCCAACCGTTCGCCCAATTGGAGTTTCGTCATGCAGGTGATCCAACACATCGAGACAAATGTGCCAACCTGCCGCACCCATCGCGATGTAGTGACGATTGATGTTCGACCACAGGGTAAGCCGCGTGCCGCCATCCCATGGTTCGAGTTCCCATCGCACATCGCCGCCACCCCATTGGTACTCCAGCAGTCTTGGTGCGTCAGCGCGCGTCACTTTGGTTTCAGTAACGTGCGGCGATGGTGCACCCACTGTGGTGAGCTGCGCTGTGATGCCAACCGTACCCAAGTTGTGATCACTGTCAAAGGGAGCCCATTCACGCAGTTGCGCAGGATCCGTCAGCGATTGCCAAACTATTTCTGGCGAGTGGCGCAGCGTTCGCACCATAACCAGCGTCCAACTATCGCCGTCCTGCTTTCGAACGCGCGCGCCGCTGGCCGACGCCGGTGAATACGGTTTGCGATCCGTCATTTCTGTTTTTTCCTCTTGATAGTTTTTGTAGCGGTTGACGGATCAATTCGGTCGAGATGGCGTTCGAGCGCATCCACATGCGTAGCCCAGAAACGACGGAAGGGCCCAATCCATTCATCGAGTTCCATGAGTGGCTCCGGCCGTAATCGATAGACGCGACGCTGTGCTTCAATGCGCGCTTCAACGAACCCCGCCTCTCGCAGCACGCGCAGGTGTTTCGACGCGGACGGCTGTGACATGCCAAGGGCGCGCTCGATGTCGCCCGCTGAGCGTTCGGACGAGAGCAACAGGCTCAAGATGGCCCGTCGGTGCGGCTCGGCTACGATTGCGAAAGCAGATTCCATATGGAATATATAACGCTACAGGTATATTCTTGTCAAGACATTGACGGACACTGTGATCACCGCTTCGCTGAACCGTCCTCGTGTGCGCATGATCAACCTTCGCGTCACTCTAATTTCTAG
>JAYTTR010000265.1:0-7191 GCA_043744935.1 Gemmatimonadaceae bacterium | reverse complement strand
TACCACCTGCGGCAGCGGCGATGAACAGAGTTTTGGACGGGCCGGGTATGCCGACCACATCAGACAGTCGACCCATGAAATTGGCCGGACCAATCGTGCGCCATTTCAAACCGGCCACGGTAGCAGAGTCGAGTGTCTGCGCCGACGCGGAGCCCGCGACGAGCAGCGCGGTTCCGCCGAGGAGCAGCGGGAGAATTCGAAATCGAGTCATGAGTGGAGTCACGAGAGGAACCAACGTTTCTAACGGCGCGAGTCTTGCCCTTTGTGGAGACCTGCAGGAACAACTCGCGTGTCGTCACATTCAACTAGACGCAACGCCGGTCCGCCATGTTGAGCATCCACCCACGCTACCCCTGTCATGATTCCAACACAATCCTACGCCGCCTTCGATCCCACCGCGCCGCTCGGCCCATGGACCTTTGAACGGCGCACTCCGGGGCCGCGCGATGTGCAGATCGAAATCCTTTTTTGTGGCGTGTGCCATTCCGATCTGCACACCGTGCGCAATGAATGGGGCAAGATTGTCTTCCCGCAGGTGCCCGGCCACGAGATTGTAGGCCGTGTGGTGGCCACCGGCGCCGATGTGAAGGGCTTTACCGCCGGACAGATGGTCGGTGTGGGGTGTTTGGTCGATAGCTGCCAAGACTGCCCGTCGTGCGCGCAGGGCCTTGAGCAGTTCTGTGAAAAGGGATCGACCGGCACATATGGCGGCATCGAAAAGCAGTCGGGAAAGCCCACGCAGGGCGGCTATTCCACTGCCATTGTCGTCGACGAGCGGTTTGTCCTGCATATCCCTGAGGGCATGGACCCCGCAGCCGCAGCACCGCTCCTCTGCGCCGGCATTACGACGTACTCACCACTTCGCGAGTGGAAAGCGGGTCCGGGCAAGCGGGTTGGCGTTGTCGGACTTGGTGGGCTTGGACACATGGGCGTCAAGCTCGCGCATGCGATGGGCGCACACGTGACACTGTTGACCACGTCACCCGGCAAGGCCGACGACGCGCGCCGTCTAGGAGCGGACGCCGTCATTGTGTCGAAAGACGCAGCAGCCATGAAGTCCGTGCGCAATTCGCTCGACCTGATTCTCGATACGGTAAGCGCTCCACACGATCTCGACGCGGAACTTGCGCTCCTCCGACGCGACGGCACCCTGGTGCTGCTGGGCGGATCGCCGGTGCCGCATCCGGCAACGTCTGTGTGGCCGTTCATCACAGGTCGGAGACGCCTCGCCGGCTCGCTGATTGGCGGATTGCCCGAAACGCAAGAGATGTTGAATTTCTGCGCGGCTCACGGCTTTGCGTCGGATATCGAGTTGATCAAGGCATCGGATATCAACGTCGCGTACGAGCGCATGCTCAAGTCCGACGTGAAGTATCGCTTCGTCATCGACATCGCGACGATGAAGAGCTGACGAGATCTTCCTGTCTTGACGGGATGTCGTTTCTGGCGATGTCCCGTTGTTGTGGTTGATGTTTGTCAGAACCGGCAACAGCGGGACACGTTTCTTGAAACAGTGCAGCCGGAGACTCTGGCGACAAGCGCAAGCGTCGGATTTCATATAATTGAGCATCGGCGCCGTGCTCCGTTCGAATGTGCCACGGAAAATCTGGCAGCACGTGGTTTACGATGCATAAAATGGTGCTAGACTTTAGTGCTGTCTACAATACGATGTCATGGCAAACTGCCGCGACCTTCGCGTTCAAGTCGTCGTGCGAACCTTGTGCCGCAACAACGCATCGGCGCCGTGCTCGAGCTGGTCATCTCTAAGTCCTTTTCCTGCCATGGCCAAATTCGTCCAGCTCCTCGACGCGAAACTGCCCGTGCACCCGTCCCACGGCTCCAGGACACTGTGCGCCTTTCGGCCGACGGCGTCGCGAAAGTGCTTGGCGACCTCGAGGCGCGTCTGTTGCAGGCGATGTGGGCGCTCGGGCGACCGGCCTCCGCGCGCGAAGTTCACGCGTCGATTGTGAAGCGGCATCCCGCGTCGCCACTCACTACCACGACCGTGCTCAACAAGCTCGTGACAAAAAAAATCCTGTCGCGCCGGAAGATCGATGGTCTGTTTCACTTCGAGCTGCGATTGAATGAGGCCGCATTTCACGCGGTGGTTTCGCGCCGCATCATTGAGGGCATCCTGTCGTTCGGCGCGAAAGCTCTCGCCGCGTCCTTCGTGGATGTGTTGGCCGAGCGTGATCCGGAACAACTGGAAGAGCTCGGACGACTTGTTCGGCTTCGACTGCGCGAACAGGGCTGAGATACAGGGCCACAAAGCGAGGCGACGAGTTTCGGACCGCTTCAATGCGGCAACGCGAGGTAGCACATCGCCGCCTCTTGTTGTCGAGCATCGGTGCGTTGTTGTTTTTGATTTTCAGCCCGCTCATTGGGCACCATATGTCATCAAGGGCCGACGCCGCGCTGATGGGGAAGGATCATGTCGGTGCCTTGTGCGTGATCGCATTGCATACCCTTCTTGCACCGTTGCATTCTCACTTTCACATGCTGCTTTTCGCTGGATTGGTGTATGCTGTCATTGATCGCACCAAAGCGGCGTGGCGACTGCGGGTTTGTTCATTCTCCATTCTTTGTCGCCACTGTCGCGCGCTACTCCCAAACTATGCCAATCAATTCGCCAAATCTCGGACGTGGTTCGCTCTATCCGTGAGCGCTCCGCTGTTTCCGTTCTTCTCCGTGTTGCGCTGTTGCGGTTAAATCCCGCAATCCCCGAGCGACGATTGAGTCGCGACAATCAGTCGGTCTGCGGTGCAAGCACTTTAATAGTCCACTGTACGCGACGACGATTTTCGATCATCACGGAATCAATGATGCTGTACCGTTCCGCAATGCAATCCCATAGCCGCTCCGTGCGTTCTTTGGTGTGCATCGAGATCAGCAGCACACCGTGAGGGGCAAGAAATTCTGCATAGCGCGCGAGGCCTCGGACGGCATCGTCGTAGTAGTACAAGCTTTCGTTGAACACCACCGCGTCAAACCGCTCCGACGTCGTGAAGTCGTGCATGTCGGTCGCCACAAATTCGGCACGCGTATCCATACGCAAATCGCGTTGTGCGCTCGCGAGTCGCACCGGCTCCGCGAAGTCGATGCCGAGGTAACGCGAGTAGCACCCACGCAACTCCCGCTGAAAGAGACCCTCGCCACAGCCGACATCGAGCACCGATCCGCCGGGTTTCAGCCGCGCGAAGTACGACGCCAGCACGGCCTGATGCGCTAACTCATCAAGCGCGCCCAATCGACTCCACGTACCGCACGCGTACTCCGCGTTCCACCGTCGTTCGCGATCCAAACGGAGCACGCGTCGCAGTGTGCGGAGCGCGCGGAAACGAAGCGAAGACACGCTCAGGAAAACGACGGCGCCACAAACATTTTCAGCAGTTTCGCCGCAAGCTGCCACGACGGAAGCCGTCCACCCACGCTCATCCGCCCCAAGCGCAATGCATTCCCGTGCCGACCGTTCGCCCATCGCTTGAGTGTACACGCCGCCAGATAACCGGCGGCCCGCACTGCGTCCAGTGCACGCTGATCATGCGAACCGTATGGAAACGCGAAGGTTGTCACTTCAGCTTGCAGGTACGCTTCCAACTCAATGCGCGAACCCGCCAATTCACTCGACGCGTCCTCGGTGCTTAGCCCACGAATGCGTCGATGTAGTCGACTGTGCGAACCGATCTCGTGACCCTGGGCCGACAGTGTTCGCAACGCGGATGCGTCGAGTAGAGTGGCTGGCGGCGCGGCGAGATCCCACGCGTTGGTACCGCCAATGCACGAAGTCACGACATACACGGTGCTCGGCCATTTGTACTCGGACAATCGCGGTATCGCCTCACGCACGACGCTTTCATACGCGTCGTCAAACGTGATCGCAATCGGACGCGGCGGAAGTGTGCGCTGACCATGCTGCCATGCCGCAATATCGCGCACGGTCACACCGGTGAAGCCGAGCGCCGATAACATGGACATATGTTCGCCAAAGAGCGCAGGCGAAACAAAATTGCTGTCCAACGGCGCGCTGGCGGGCGGCGTTTCAATACGGTGATAGCACAATACGGGCACGCGCACGGCAATCGTGCGCGAATTACGCCGTACGAGCCAACGAGTCTCCGCGCTTCGCGCGCGCGTCGTCTAACGCGACAACCGGAGCCATCGATGGAGCGCTTTTCACTAACGCCGCATTTGCCACCCGCTGCATGTCCCACAGGAGGGCATACTTGGCAAACGCCGACCACGCATGCACCACCGCGAGCACGAGACCACGCTGCCCTTCCAGAATCGCACCCTGGAGGAAATAACATTTGATGAATCGCCACGCGGGCCGCATCACGATTTGCAGCAACCCAACCTGCCGACCACGCGCGAAAAGGTCCTCGGCACCCCACTTCGCGTAACAATTCACTTTCGAGAGCTGATGTCCGAGGTCGCGATAGGAATCGTGGTTTACTCTCCCCGCAAGATCGAACACCGCGCCATCAAACTGCAGCCCCTCGTGTACGCGTTTGACCTCGTAGCGGAACGAGTCGCGAAACAGGCGCACATGACGATCTCGACCCCACCCGCCCCGCTCCATGGTCGCGCCCAAATACTGATTTCGCATGTGAACGCGAAACGCGCTGCCCCGTGGCGCCGCGATTTCCTGTGCTATGGAGCGCGCGAGCTCGGGCGAAACACGTTCGTCAGCATCCAACGCCAGTATCCATTGGTGGGCGGACGCATCAATCGCGATGTTCCGCTGCTCAGCGATTGTCGGCCCACACCGCTCGAGCACGATTGCACCCATAGACCGGGCGAGCTCTTGCGTACCGTCTGTCGAACCAGCGTCAGCAACAATCACCTGGTTCGCCCAACGCACTGACGCTATACACGCCGGTAAACGGTCGACCTCGTTCAGTGTCGGAATGACCACCGTGACTGGAACTTCAGATAGGACCGACGTAAGCGCCATAGAACGGACGGGAAAAATAAAAGTAGACGCGCGTATACTATATTCGTTAAGGAATAGTATGGAAACCAGCACTCCCGCTCGGCATTAACCGTCTCTTAACCTTCTGCCGCAACTTCGGCCATGCCCGTACCTCCGTTCGGACCAGGGCCTGATCCGCGATCACTGCTGGTCGTGGAAGACGACGACGCCCTGCGTACCTCGCTGGTTGAGGTGCTGCAAACCATCTGTCCGCGCGTGCGGGCAGCCGCTACGTTCGCGGAGGCGCTCACCGCCTGCGCCGAAGAGCCACCAGATTTGGTGCTGCTCGACCTCGGACTGCCTGACGGCGAGGGTTCCGATCTATTGGCGCGGCTCCGAGAACTGACCGCCGTTCCTATCGTTGTGCTCTCCGGTCGCGAAGGCGACGAAGAAAAGGTCGCGTTGCTCGATGCCGGAGCTGACGACTTCATTACCAAACCGTGCGGGTCCGCAGAGTTAATCGCGCGAGTTCGCGGGCAGCTCCGACGGTCGGCGTTCTCCGTCACAGCACGTGCGGCAGCTCGTGTCGTTGGCCACGGTGTAGACATCGACCTCGTCAATCAACGCGTCGCCCGCAACGGTGTGCAGCAACGGCTCACGCCGACGGAATGGGCGCTTCTGCGCGCCCTCATTTTGCACGCGGGCCGACCGCTCACGGCGAAACAGCTGTGGGATCTCGTATGGGATCGCGAGTTTGGAGATTACGCCGTCCACGTGCGGGTACACATCACGCATTTGCGGCGCAAGATCGAACCCGAGCCGGCCATTCCTCGACTCATCATTACGGACCCCGGTATCGGCTACCGCTTCGTTTCGCCGTGATGCAGTCGCGGTCCTGGCGCAATGCGCTTGTCTGGGGCCGCTGGTTGTTGCCGTGGCTATTGATCACAGTGTTCTTCAATGGTTTGTCGGGTATGCCCAGCATTCGCATCGCACACGGCGTGTTGGCATATCTACTACTCATCATCGGCGCGAGTAGAGAAGCCAAGCGCGCGCTCTCTATTGTAATGGTGCTGCTGGGCTATCTCGCGGTGGATTGGATTTTCGTTCCGCCGCGCCACGCGTTGGGCATGGCGACCGACCTCGACTTTGTTGTGCTTGTCGGGTTCGTGGTGACGGGTGCCGTGATCTCCCAACTGATGGCGCGACTTCGTCGCACTGCGGAAATCGCACTGAATCGCGCCCATGAAATCGAGCGTCTCAGTACCGAACGCCTTTCGTTGGAACGCGATGCTGCCCGTGTCAAGATCCTCGACGAAGCAGAACGCCTCAAGAACGCCCTCATCGCGTCGTTGGTGCATGATCTACGCACGCCGATCTCCACGATTTCGCTCTTGGCCGACCCCGTGTCCGGCGTTGCGAGCCGCGTCGCGCTTGATCGCGTCGGAGAAGAAGCACGGCGCTTGGGCGAGTTTCTCGATACCATGCAGCGCTTTGCCTTTGTCGGTGCCACCGACGGCGCATTGCTCGTCATCGAACCACATGTCGTCGATGACATGATTGGCACTGCTATTCGATCGGCGGGCATAGCGCTCAGCGGACATCCGGTCCACGTACATTTGCCGCCCACCACCGATCTGCTCATGGTGGATTGCGATCTCACGTTATCCCTCCAAATACTCGGCAACCTGCTGCAGAATGCATCGCGGTACTCACCGACCGGCACACCCATCGACGTGATGGCGCGCGATAACGACGGAGAGATTTGTATCACAGTGTCCGACCGCGGGCCGGGCCTCTCGCCCGAAGAGTTTGAGTCGGTGTTCGAACCGCTAAAGCGTGGTCGGGCCGCGCAACGCACCGACGGCATTGGTATGGGGCTGGCCATTTCGCGCACATTTGCGCGCGCGCAACGAGGCGACGTGCGCTATCAGCCGAGGCCCGGTGGCGGCGCGGAATTCAAACTGGTGCTGCCCGCTTCGGTGCGAGTGCGCGCTCCGCAAGCAAAACTGCGCAGCCACTGAGCGCGTGCCACACTATGGGTTGCCGGGATCCGCGTCCGAGGCTGGCTCGATCGGCAACCCAGTCTCCGGATCAATGGCTTCGTCGGCCTCGTCGGGCAGGCCAAGCAACTTGCGACGCGCGCGCTCTTCACGCTTCGCGTCTTTCTTTGCCTGTCGCTCCATTTCCTTCCGGCGCTTCTCGTAATCGTAATTCGGTTTGCGTGCCAAGCGAGGAAACTCCAGTCCGTGCGTACTGCGGAAAAAGGGAGACGCATT
>JAYTTR010000264.1:0-7211 GCA_043744935.1 Gemmatimonadaceae bacterium | reverse complement strand
GCACCACGTCTGCGGCGGATTGCGTCACCATGCGTCCACCAAAACGGAACAGTGCGGCGGTCGTCGCATCCGGGTTGTCACGCACAGCATCCACCGGCAGCGGCGTACGAATTGTCGCGCTATTCATTGGCGTCGCGCGCGATCGTTCGCGCGTCGCATCTGACGCGGCGAGGCGCACACCCGCGCGGCCGTAGTCGGCAACTGGGTTGTCGGGTGCATCGCGCATCGCCCGTTGCAATAGTCGCTCAGCGCCGACGCTGTCGCCGTGTCGCGCTTGCACGATGGCCTGTTGAACCAACAGCAGTGGATCGTCTGGCTTCGACAGGAGCGCCGGTTGTAACGACGCGCGCGCACCGACGATATCACCGTTGGCCAGACGCGCAAGCGACTGCGAGAATTGCAGCGCAGTCGACTCGGGCTTTACAACCAACCCTTCTTGCGAGACACGTTCGCCTTCGCCGGGAAGGCCGAGTACAGTGAGTGCGCCGCTGCGCAGATACCAGCCTTCTTCGGTGCGCTGCGCACCTTCCCAGACGTGATCTAACGCGGCCAGTGCATCGCCCGGCAAATTGCGCAGCAGCGCTCCCCGCGCGCGCTCCAATCCCACCTCGAGCGCAACTGGCGCTGTTGCGTCTCGCACCGTGATGTGCTCGGTGTCGGTGAGCACGTCCAACAAATTCAATCCGCTGCGATCCAGCGGCGTGCCAATCGACGTCGGTTCGGAACGTGGTGAGACCGGTGTGATGCGTACGAGCGCGCGCGATGGTTCCGCGCCACCAATGCGGTCGGTTGGCGGAACGGCAACACTGCCAAGCGGAGAGATCGCCGGGAGGTCTGGCGGCACGTTATCTGTAGATGGTTATGTCAGCGCTTCGACCAATGCGTCCTCATTGCTCACCCGACTGTAGGACATGAATTCGGGGAACCAGCGAAATGCGCCACCGTTGTGATCCAGCGCGACGCGACGCCGGCTCAGGCTGTGTTCGTAGATCCGCAATTCACCGACGTCAACCGGGCCCGCGACAAAACCGATGAACCAAAACGCGGCAGTGGCGTTGACGGCAGCGCTCCCGAACTCCGCAGCCAGTGCGCGTTCGAGCGGATTCCAATCGGGCGGGCGGTACGAGGATGATATGGGCACAGGCGTTATTCTGTGGACGCCTTTCCTGCATGCGCGTCACGCTTTGTCACACTGATGGCGCACCGTTCGTGGTTGTGTGGCGACGAATAAATGCCGCGGTGTCGTCGAGCGATTGTCGGGCCTCGGGCAACACCCTCGCAAAAAACTGCCACACGTGCGGAACGTGCGACCAGAGCCGCATCGTGACTGTTACGCCCGCGGCCTCTGCGCGATGCGCCACCCGGATAGCGTCGTCACGCAACACTTCGTCTTGGCTGGCGTGCACCAGCAGCGGCGGCAATCCGGCAAAATTGCCATATAACGGCGACAATAGTGGAGAGGTTGGGTCTGCAGACCCAACGTAAAATTGCGCGGCGCGACGAATCGTTTCGCCGGCAAACATTGCGCACCGTTCTGAATTTTCGTCGAGTGAGTCGCCGGTGGCAGCGAGATCGGTCCACGGAGAGAACGTTACGAGGGCGGCTGGCATGGGGAGGCCAATCTGCCGCAACGAGAGCGCCAACGCGAGCGCCAAACCGCCACCGGCCGAATCGCCCGCAATGACAAGGCGAGTCGGTGCGATGCCGCAAGTTTCCACGAGATGGCGATATGCGCCCTGCGCGTCCTGCAACGCCGCCGGATATGGGTGCTCGGGAGCGAGTCGATATTGCGGCACGTACGCCGTGCCTTCAATGCGACTCACGATAGAGGCCACCAACATGCGGTGCGTCTCCGGCGAGCAGGCGATGAAACCACCACCATGCAAATACAGCACAACTGGTCTCTCATTCGTGGCCGTTGGCCACTGCACACGTTCACCGCCGGGCCAATGACCATCCGCGTCCATCAATAAGACGTTTACGCCGGTTGATTTCGCCATCCACCGGCGCGCCCCACGCGGACGCCCCATGTTTTCTCGAACCCATGCTGGATCGATGGGACCGTGTGCATGCGGCCGCATACGCGTGCGCACCAAGAGGTGGACGATATGCGACTGCCACGAAGGAGCGGCCAGAACGGTGCGTGCAGCAGACATGAAAGAATGATACTGCACGCGCCATCGGATTAGACCGTGACTTGCTTCTCCACGCGGTCACGATAGTGACGGCTCAGGCGCAGCTTCGTACCGTCTTCAAGCAGCACGACGTAGTCGCCGGAGAACCACTGCTGCATTTCGCGCACGCGATTCAGGTTGACGATCGTGGACCGGTGAATACGCGCAAACACACGCGGGTCCAGCGTTTCTTCGAGATGACTGATTCGTTCACGAATCGTGTGCGCAACCTTGCCGACATGCAATTTTACGTAGTTGCGATCCGCCTCGACCCAGTCGATTTCCGTGGTTTTGACGAAGAACATACGTCCGTCCTGTTTCACCAAAATGCGACTGGCGAATTGTCCGTTGCCACCACCAGTACTGCCTGACGCGCTAATGCCAGCCAGCGGCTCGTGCGCGCCGTTCCCGTTGCTGCCGTTGCTGCCGTTGTTCCCGTGATCGGCGAGTCGGCGCACGGTTGCCATCAACTCGCCCAACCGCTCTGCGGCGGCGGCATGCGCTTTTTGCGTACGTGCACGGGCGAACGCTGCTCGAAAGCGATCCGCATCGACTGGCTTCAGCACATAATCGACAGCGTTTACATCGAACGCGCGTTGCGCATGCTCGTCGTACGCGGTGATGAACAACACCATCGGGGCCGTGGCCTCGTCGAGTTCGCGGAGCACACCGAAGCCATCGAGCCCCGGCATTTGCACGTCGAGGCAAACCAAATCCGGCTGTAACTCGCGAATCATCGTCACCGCTTGGGGTCCCGACTCCGCCTCGCCGACGATTTCTACATCGACTTCGCTCTGGAGAAGACGTCGCACACGCTGCCGCGCGAGCGCTTCATCATCCACGATCAATACACGCACGCGTGCAATCTCCGCCTCCGCGCGAATTGCCCGGGACGCGGTGGCCTGGATCGGGAGGTTCGATCCATCCGTGCACGTCGCGACAATACCAACTCTCACGACAACGTGCGTGAGCCCCGAACCGTTGCGCATCGACTGATTATGCCGCTTCTTCGGCGCATCAGATCGGCGCAATCACACTCTCCTCTGTTCTTGGACGTTCCTTATGGCCGCTTTGGTTGCCCCATCCGTCCCGCTGACCATCGCTGACGAAGGCGTGCGCCTCAAACGCATCACACGCCTCTTGTTTGCCCTCGTGTGGTTCGTGCCCGGACTACTCGGCGCTACAAAACTCACGTTGCTCGGTGATGCATCCGGTGCCCACTACGGCTTCACGACCGCATTAGTTTGGCAAATTTCCACGTGGCTGATCTGGAGTGTCTGGTCGCAGGTAATACTCACGCTGGTCGACCGCGTTCCGCTCGGCGCTGGACGATTCGGCGCATGGATTGCGGTACATGTTGCCGCGAGTGCCGTCGTGTGCGTCATCGATGTGCTCGCGATCGCGGCACTGGATCAATGGCTTGCCGTTCGCGACGTGCCGCAATCGTTTGGCGATACGGTGCAGCAAGTACTGGTCGGTAATCTTGCGTTTCAGGTGGTCCTGTATTGGGCCGTGCTTGGCGCGGCGTACATCGTTGAATTTGTTCGTCGCTATCGGGAACGTGACCGCGCCGCCGCTGCGCTCGAGCAAAAGCTTGCGCGAACGCAATTGGATGCGTTGCGCATGCAGCTCAATCCGCACTTTTTGTTCAATGCCCTCAATTCGGTGGCCGAGCTGATGGAAGTGGATGTGCGGGAGGCGCAGAAGACGTTGACGCGAGTCAGTGATTTGCTTCGGCTTTCGCTGCGCAGCGCGGCGTCGTCCACGATTCCACTCTGGCAGGAAATCGAGTTGGTAGAGCTGTATCTGCAAATTGCGCGCGTGCGATATGGACAGGGGTTACTGGTTGATATCGATGTGGACTCGTCCGCCGTCGATCTCCAGGTACCAAGTTTTATTTTGCAACCGCTGGTTGAAAACGCATTGAAACATGGTCTCGCACCAGGACATCGCGGGCAGACCATCAACGTGAGCGCGCGTCGCGACGGTAATGCGCTTGAACTGATTGTCGACGACAATGGCAAAGGACTCGACGGATTGATCACGACGAGCGGCCGCTTTCTCGCGGCGCAGCCGTCCGTCGACGGATTGGGGATTGGCCTGACCAACACACGACAGCGTCTCACGATGTTGTATGGAGATCGTTACGCGTTTCGCATGAGCAACCAGCATATTGGTGGTTGTCGCGTAGAGATTCGGTTACCAATCGAGTAGTACCAGATCGGCGGTGTCGCCAACCACGCGTTCAGTCTCGCTCCGCTTTCTTCAATCAGCCTGTCATCATGATCGCTCTCCTGTTACGTACGGCGCACCGTCAACACCGCGGACGAATTGTCGTAGGCATTCTTTCGATCGGCCTGCTCGTTCCATTCAATGCGTTCGCGTGGGGTGACGCCGGCCATCGTATGATCGGACTGGCCGCGGCCCAATCATTGCCTGCAGAGATGCCGGCATTTTTCCGCGCCGCACGTCAGCAACTTTCCTATCTCAATCCCGAACCTGATCGGTGGAAAGATCGTGCGGAGCGCACGCTTGACCCGGCCCTTGAAGGCAGTACGTCGCCCGAGCACTACATGGATATGGATCTCGTTGCACCGGCGGTGTTGTCGGCGGCGTTGCGCGCGCCAAATCGTTATGCCTTTGCAGATACGCTGCGTGCAGCGGGCGTCGCTGCAAGCACCGTGGGGTTTTTACCGTTCGAAATGCTGGAACTTGCACAGAAATTGCGCGGCGACTTTCGCTTGTGGCGCATTGCGCCAGATTCGACCGTGCGTGCATGGATTGAAGCACGCATCATCGACGACGCCGGCATCCTTGGCCACTATGTGGCTGACGGCTCGAATCCGCATCACACCACGAAAAATCACAACGGCTGGGTTGGCGACAACCCAAGCAACTTTACGGTCGATAAAACATTTCACTCGCGTTTCGAATCGCAGTACGTGCAAGGACAGATCAAACTGTCCGACGTAGTGGGCGGTATGACGTCGTCGCCGCGCGTCTTTCCAAACCTGCGCGAGGCCGTGATCGCGTATCTCAAGACTAGTTATGGCGAGCTTGAACACTTGTATGCAATAGAAAAGGTCGCGCCATTTCAACCCGACGCCACCACGCCGGAGCAGAAGGCGTTTGCGACGGCGCGGCTTGCGGCGGGCGCGGCGATGTTGCGTGATGTATGGTGGACGGCGTGGGCGAGCAGTACCAGGGAGTAGGGAGTAGGGAGTAGGGATTTGGGATTAGGGATTAGTAAATAGGGTTTCAGGCAGGAAGGGATTTACGGCGCGAGGGGAGGAACGCACATTTCGCGATCACCGACCCTCAGCCTAGGTACATATGTCGAGTCAAACCGTCTGCCGTTGTACTGGTTTCGTTGGAGCGCTGTTCGTGGCTGCGACCCTCGCCGCACAGCCGTCAGCAAGTTCCCGCACTAGCGCCGCTGATAGCGGTTTGACCATTGGCGACTTGCTCGATGTGCGAAATGCATCGATTGGCGATTTGAGTGCCGACGGACGATGGCTGTTTGCCACGGCATCACGTCCGCGCACGAGCTTTGGCGTGGACTACAATCGCACGTTCGGCGACGCAACGTATGCCGCGCCAACCAATCGTGAATCATGGATCATCGATACTCGCACGGGCGAACGTACTGCGCTCTTCGCCAACGCGCGTGTGCTCGGCGCTGGTGCTTGGTCGCCCGATGCATCCACGCTTGCAATTCTCGCGCAGACCGCTGACGACCATTACAGCGTGCTGTTGTGGGATCGTGCATCGCGCAAATCCGTCGCGCTGAACTTTCCGGATGGTCGATATGCCAGCGGCAACAGCGACCTGAGATGGTCCGACGACGGAAAGAAATTATCCGTGTCATTGCGCTCCGATACGTGGCGCGCGAATACAGCATCGGAGTTTGCTCGGCTCACCACTGGCCCCCGCATTGTGCAGTCCAGCACGGAACCGTTCCTCGCGTGGAATGGGATGACGCGCCTCGCCGGCATTTCGTCGGTCGCCACCTTCGATAGAGCAAGCGGGAAATGGGAGGAGCTTCTTCCGGAAACGATGCGTCAATCGTGGATGCTGACGAAGGACGGATCGACCGTTGTGTACAGCGAAGACATAACACAGAAGACCGACTACGATGTCATCGGTGGAAGTGAACAGCGCTTGCTTGCGAGAGCCACCACGGGCGGCACACCGAGCGTCCTGTTTGCAAACATGAAGGGCATTCGCCTCACGTGGGCAAAGGACGGTCGTCGCTTCGCCTATTTGAAGGACGACTATCTGCTGACTGGCGTCATCGGTGATACAGCGCGACGTCGACTCGCCGGTGATACCACGCCTCGTGCCGACACATCGGCGAATGCGCGCCAACGCCGCACCCGTGAGCGCTTTACACCGGTGAGTTGGCTGCCCGACGCCTCTACGCTGATCGCCACGAATCAGCTGGGCATGTGGACCATCGATGCGGCATCAGGCGCACGAACCATGCTCATTGCCAGCAACGACAGCGTGCAATCAACACCACGCGCGCAATTGATCGGCACCAGCGGCGATGGTCGGCACGTCTTTATCAGCATGCAGTCACGCACGACGTGGACACGCGGCATTGTTCGCTTTGATCGAGTCGCCCATCGACTCGACACGTTGATTGCGGATGCGAGACAATACAGCAGTTTCCGCATGTCCGAGGACGGTAGCACCATCGTGGTTGCGGGCGGCGATGGAAATCGCCCACCAGATCTCTGGGCACTGAGCGCACCATATACGTCCCTTCGACGACTCACCGACCTGAATCCCGCACTCGCCGACAAAGGGCTTGGGAAGACGTCTTTGCTCACGTATCTCGATGCGGATGGCAAGTCGGAATACGGTGTCGTACACTATCCGCGCGGTTACGAAAGCGGCAAGCGATATCCCACCGTCTTCATTGTTTACGAGGATTTTTTCGCCGACACGTGGGACAGTATGGCAAATCTCCTGAACGCAAACGGCTACGTCGTTGTGAAGCCATCGGTGAATTTCGACGTTGGATATCCGGGG
>JAYTTR010000263.1:0-7226 GCA_043744935.1 Gemmatimonadaceae bacterium | reverse complement strand
CGGCTTAGTACCATCCGTCACGCGGACAAGATCATCGTCCTGGAGCAAGGGCGCGTCGTGGAGAGCGGCAACTACGAAGAGCTCATGGCAACCGATAGCCTCTTCGCGCGCATGGCGCGGCGGCAGGAGGCGTGATGCACCGCCATATCAATGTCGGAGGCCCGCCGCGTCGCGGACAGACGCGCGGTGTCTGCACGCGAGCGATCGTCTGGCTGACGGCGGTCCTGATCGGACGCACCACCAACGCCGACGCGCAGACACTACCGCCGCGCGAGTTGGCAGCCTCGCTGTCAATTGACTCGCTCGTTGCCCGATTGCCAGGACGTCCGATCGCGCTGACAACGCTCATTGACGCGGCGCTGCGTGATGGATTCGAGGCGCAGCTGGCCACGGTTAGTCGCCGCCGCGCCGAAGCGAGCGCGTTGTACGAAGGACGCGCTATCGACCCGCTTTTGCACGTCAGCAGCGATGTGGCCAGCACCCCGCTCACGAACCCGACAGCGTTTGCCGCGAGCCATGGCGTCACTGCCGGTATCGAAGGCGCGCTACCGTGGGGCACTCTGCTCTCGGCAGAGTACGCGCGCGCGGGTACGCTTGGTTCCGGAGCCGCGACCGGTCCCGGTGAACCGTCGCAGCTCTCATTTCTTGTCTCGCAGCCAATACTGGAGGGCTTCAACCAGCGCACCACGGGGCTCCGCGCGGCGCAAGTGGAGCGTGCGGCCGCGGCCGCGCAGATCGCCCGCACGCGACAGGAAATCGTCGCCGAGATCGAGCTACAATACTGGGCGCTGGCCGAGTCGCAGGCGATCGAAGCGGTGTACGCACGATCGGTAGAATTGGCGCAGGACATTTTGCGACGCAACGTGGAACTTGCGTCGCGCGATCTTATCGCCAGCGTCGATGTACTGACGGTACGCAGCGGTGTGGCGTTTCGCGAATCGTTGCGCACGCAGGCTCGGCAGGCGCGCCGCGAACAGTCTGATGCACTGTTGTTTGCAGCTTACGGCGCCACCGCCGCGCAGGTGGTGGAGACCGATACGCTCCCGGCTATCGCCCTTATTGATACGACATCGCGCACGGTTACAACGTCGCTGCTTGATGCACTGCGCCTTGCGCTTCAGAATCGTTCGGACCTTCGCGCCATACGCGGCATACGCGACGCAGCGCAGATGCGATACGCACAAGCGCGCAATGGTCTGCTCCCCAATCTCGCGCTCAACGGCGGATGGACGTCCGCTAGCGGCACGACCAGTGTGCCGGCGACCGGCGGAGGTTCTGCTTCGGCGTGGCGATTGGGTGTTTCGCTGACCGCGCCGATGTTGAATCGTGGTGATCGCGGGCAGGCGCTGCTGGCGTCGGCTCAAGTGGACATCGAGTCGATTCGTGTGCGCAGCGCCGAGGCGCAAGTCGTTCACGATGTGCGTACGGCAGTGCGCGCCGTGCGCATGGGTGATGAGCGGCTGGAGCATGCGTTGTTGGCCGCGTCGTTGGCGTGGGAGCAGCTGACCGCCGAGCGTCGTCGGCTGGAGCTCGGGCTCGGAGATTCGTTTCGGTTGTTGCAGACGGAAGAGAATGCGGTGCAGGCGCAGCTTGATGCGGTGCGGGCGCGTTATAGTCTGCTGCGCGCAACTGTACGGTATTGGTCCGCCATCGGGAGCGCTCGCGGAGCATCGTGACCGACACAACCGCATTACTATATCGCCCGATGCGTGGACACTCGACACGTTCGTTAATTCCTGAATGCGTGCTTCGCTTTTACTGGTGGCTGATGCGCACGCTCGGTGGAGTGCTTGCGGTGCTCGGCATTGCAGCGCCCGTGGCAGCGCAGCGTGCAACACGCGCGCCTGTACCTGCACCCTTCAGCAACGGCGTTGTCGCAGAGTCGTGGGGGATGAATGAGGGATTGCCACTCAACTCCGTCAACCATCTGCTGCAGACACGCGATGGATATGTATGGGCCGCGACATACGATGGTCTCGTCCGATTCAACGGGGTGAAGTTTACTGTCTTCAACAGCGCCAACAGTCCAGGGCTCGCCAGTAGCAGCATCATGTTTCTGCATGAAGGGGCGAGCGGCGACCTGTGGATGATCACGGCGCAGGGGCATCTGATCCGCCGTCGAAACGGACGCTTCACCGTTGTCGCGGATCAGAAGGTCGTCACCGATCTGAGCTATCCGATCCTCACGAGTGCAGACGGTACGACATGGGTCGGAACCGTGAACGGATTGGCCAGAGTCGACGGTGATTCACTGCTCCCGGTGCGGCGCGACCTCGTGCGTGACGCTGTCGTTGCACTTCTCCTTCGCCGTGACGGTACGCTGCTCGCGGGGGCCTCACGTGGCGCGCTCCTTCGGTTGCGAATCGACCGGCGAGGACACGAGACCCAAGTGCTGACCGTAGCGGATACGGCGCTTGCGCACGTGCGGATCACCGCGATGTACGAAGCTCCCAACGCGACGCTCTGGCTCGGATCGCGAGATGGGGTGTGGACCGGAGATAGCGCGTGGCGACGAGTGCCGGCGGCATCAGGGCCGGACTTTCTGATCGTCAACACGATCGTTGGCGCGCCGGACAGCAGTGGGGTGGTCATCCTCGCACAGCAGGCGGGTCAGTTGCCCGACCGGACGCTACCGTTCCACGTCGCCATCGCGACATCGAATGGTCGCGTCGTCACGCTACGCCACGTGACCGACGTAGGGGCTGTCCCTTTGCACTTGGTGAGCACCGCGTCGGCTACCTGGTACAGCACCGGAGCAACGCTTTATCGGAATGGCGTGCCGTTGATCACACTTGGCGGCCGCACGGGGCGGGATTCCGTGTCGTTCGGAATCAAAACGGTACTCGTTGATCGCGAAGGAAGTATTTGGTTAGGCACGTACCTGAGTGGACTGCATCGCATCAAGCCTGCCTTGGCTCGTACTATCAGTGAACCCGAAGGACTTCGGGCTCGCAACGAAACCGGCACCTACGTCGATCGAAGCGGTGCGGTGTGGACGGGAACATGGGCGGATGGAGTTTCCCGCATCGATCCCATCTCGGGACGCGTGCAGGGCTTCGGGCCAGAGACGCAGTCGCCACCCGCGGGGAATGTGTTTTTCGAAGCTCGGGATGGGACATTCTGGATGGGACGCAGCATCAATGACACGTCGCTGTATCGCTGTACGCGTGGGCGTACGCTCTCGTGCATTGAGGAACATCCGGTCGCGGGTCGACTACGCGGTGTGCTGGCGATCGATGAGGATGCTGACGGGCGGCTGTGGGTGGGGGCGGTGACCGGGGCGTTCCGACGTGACCGCGATCGATTGGTGCAACTTGATACGTTGGCCGGCGCACCGAAGGTACCGGTTCGCGCGTTCGCCACATCACGCGACGGCGCCATCTGGATGGGCACCAACGGTGGCGGGGTCGTGCGCTATCAGGAAGGGGTCTTCACCACCATTACAACGAAGGACGGGCTGCCCAGCAATCTGATTCGTGCCTTGCATGTCGATCAGGATGGCTGGCTTTGGGTCGGCACTGAAGGGCAAGGGATTGCGCGACTCGACCCGCGTGCCTGGGGGTCACGCTCCGACGTCTCGGCGCGTCGGCGGATATCGTCGATCTCCTCGCGCGAAGGGCTGTTCGATGACGCGACGCAACAGATTCTCGAAGACGCTGCAGGGCGACTCTGGATCAGCTCCAATCGTGGCATCTTCTGGATTGCGCGTGAAGAAGCCAACGCGGTGGCCGACGGTCGATCATCGCGCGTGCATTCGACCGGATATACCGAGCGTGAGGGCATGCGTAATCGTGAAGCCAACGGCGGGGTGCAACCATCCGGCGCCAAGGGGCTGGACGGGCGACTGTGGTTCCCGACAGCCGATGGCGTGGTGGTGATTGATCCGCGCACGATCGTCAGCGATACCGTTACGCCACCCGTCGTGATCGAGCGGGTCGTCGCCGGCGACAGTGCGTTGGTCGTGACTGAGCAGGGCGTGCATCTGTCACCATCGCAGCGCGACATTCGCATCGAATTCACGGCGCTCACTTTTCTCGAGCCGCGCAATGTGCGTTTCCGCTATCGCCTCGTTGGCTACAACGACGACTGGGTCGATGGCGATACTCGGCGCGATGCATTCTACACCAAGCTGCCGCCCGGTGATTACACCTTTCGTGTGGAGGGAACGTCTGGTGGTGAGTGGCACAAACCGGGTGCATCGATCACGATCGCCGTGGTGCCGCGTTTCTTCGAAACAACGTGGTTTCGCATCGCTGCTATCGCTGCCATGACCGCGTTGCTGATTGGGGCGTTGCAGCACCGCATTCGCGGTGCACGCCGTCGTGCGCGAGAACTCGAGCGGGTCGTCGCCGACCGTACGACCGCGTTGCGTGAACGCGAGCATCAGCTCGAATTGCAAAACCGGCAGCTGGAAGACCAGGCCATCGCGTTGCAGCAGCTCGATCACGCGCGCAGCCGGTTCTTCGCGAACGTATCGCACGAGCTTCGTACGCCGCTGACGCTCATGATCGCGCCCCTTGACCGACTGCGTGAGCGCAAGCCAACAGATAGTCAGAGTCGGCTCTGGCTGGATTTGGCGCAGCGCAACGCACGCCGATTGCTCGAACTCGTCAACCAGATTCTCGACGTTGCAAAATTAGAGGCGGGTGTGTTGCACCTCGCGCCGCGTCGGCTGGAACTGTGCAGTCTGCTGCGCGGAACGCTGGACAGCTTTCGGCTCACGGCAGAGCGCAAGAATCTGCGAATGACACTCGACTTACCCGACGAATGTTACGTAGTGCTCGACCCGGACGCGGTGGAAAAGATCGTCACGAACTTGCTGTCGAACGCCATCAAATTCACACCGCCGGACGGGCGCATCGCGCTCCGGCTGCATCGCTTACGCTTAAGCGTCGCCTTGACGGTGGTGAACACCGGACCAGCCATTCCACTCGAGCAGTTGCCACTTCTGTTTGAACGGTTTTATCAAGTAGATGAATCCAGTACCACGATTCAACCCGGAACCGGGATCGGTCTGTCGCTGGTAAAAGAGCTCGTGGAACTGCAGCACGGCGCGGTGCAGGCGACGAGCACCGACGAGGCGACGACGTTCACCGTAGACTTGCCCGTGGAAGAGCAGCAGGTCGAAAACTTGCGCGATGTCACACCTAACCACGCATCACCGCAGCAATCAGATGATACGCCGCTTACGAATGACTCGGCCGAGGACGACGTCCCCACTCTGCTGGTCGTCGACGACAGCGAGGATATGCGAACCTTTATCCGTGCGCATTTCGAAGATCGCTTTCGCGTTCTTGAAGCAGGTAATGGTGCGGACGGACTCGATGTTGCGCGCGCACGACTGCCCGATGTCATCGTCTCAGACGTCATGATGCCGGTACTCGATGGTCGCGCCATGGTCCGCGCGCTGCGCGACAGCGTCGAAACGGAGTATCTCGCCATCGTATTACTCACGGCGCAGGCCGAGGATGACCAACGGATCTCAGGGCTCGAAGGGGGTGCGGACGACTACCTCGTCAAACCATTCGAAATGCGCGAACTCGACGTTCGCGTACGGAATCTGATCGCCGCTCGCAAGCGGTTGCGCACGAAGTATACCGCAGCGGCGTCGTTGCCACCGTCCTCGCTGACGGCGTTGCAACCGTCGTTCCGCGCTCCGACAGCTGCGCCCGTGTCCGACGCCGTTCCCAGAGACGATCGCACATCACTTTCGGATGACGACATCGCCTATCGGGGTCGCGTGTTGGCCGCCATCGCCGCGCATCTGGGCGACGCGGAATTCGGCGTCGCAGAGTTAGCCGATGCGGTGTTTCAGGATCGCTCGCACCTGTTCCGGCGCGTACGTCAGGTCGTCGGTCAACCGCCATCAGATCTTATCCGTCATCTGCGAGTCGAGGAAGCAGCGCGTCTCTTGCGTGAGCGCTCAGGCTCCGTCGCCGATGTCGCGTTTTCAGTGGGCTTTCGAAGCGTCTCGCACTTCTTTCGGTGCTTTCACGAACAGTATGGTGTCACGCCCGCCGAATATCGCGCCTCAGGCAGCGAGGCGCGACGTTCCGACCCGCAACATGTAGGCGCCAATGAACGCGATCAGGTCGCCGGGACCGGAACAGACGTTTCGACACAAGGGGCTGCGTCGATTCGTTAAGTCGGGCAGTCTGGCCGGCATTCAACCGCGCACGCCAAGCGGCTGCGCATGCAACTCGCGGCGCTCGACACGTCGCAGACGATCAAGGACATGCACATTCCCGGATTTCGCTTGCACGCCCTCATGGCGTTTTCGTGCTTCTAGTCTCAGCGCGACCGACGCAAGCGGCATTGGTGTGTTTTTGGGAAGCGCGACCGTCCGGTCCTCCAATCGGGCCTGATCGGGATGTAGCCATCAGGGTGTTTACGGATTTTGCGCACAGGCGGACCGGGTTCGCGCGTACGCGAGCGCGGGGCCCATGCACAAGCCACGTACATCGCGACACTCTGGACTCATGAGCTACACGCAAATCACTTCAATCAAAAGTTGCACCGGCAATTGCACCAACACGCAGCAAGCGATGAGGCAATCACCGCTCGCTGCGCTGCCATTACTTGGCCGAGCGCGTGCCGTTGAAGGTACCTGGGACAACCTCCTGTCCTTTTGGCGATTTGTATGTCGCCACAATGTTACCCATCATCGAGTTGCCGCTCATCACCGTCGCTGTGCGCACGGTGACCATGACGCCCTTCCGCAGCACACTCTCATACTCGGCCGACATGTTCACCAGACTGTCACCCGACATTGAAGTCGTCTCGGCAATGTTGGGACGTCCCTCCAGCGATAGCGTGAACTTGCCGTCAGGCGTGCCCACCAGCGTGCCTGGCACCGGCTTGGCTCCGCCGGTGAGGTTGGCTGTCATTTGCCACGTACCGGCAAAGTCAGCGGGTGTCTTTACTGCCGGCGTAGCCATTGCCGCCGCGGGTACAACCGCTGCAGTCGTATCCTTCGTGGCGTCCTTTGCACCGGCACACGCGGTCAGTGTGACTACTACCAGCAGGGCACGAGCAGTTCGCGTCTTCAGCATTGGGGATGATGGGTAAAGATGGGTGGTACCGGCACGTCGGCACGTCGTGGTGCACATGGAATGCACCACAGACGCCTATTGTCGCTCTCAGCGAGTGGCTTGGATAGGGCCAACCGGTGAGCTCCCGCTACAAAGCGCAATGCGTGGGATGTGCGTCGCTGATGGCGAGCCATG
>JAYTTR010000262.1:0-7238 GCA_043744935.1 Gemmatimonadaceae bacterium | reverse complement strand
TGACGGCCATCAGCTCCACGTCCGGTGTCGAGTCCACGCTCGGCGTCGCGTACGGCAGTGTGGGGTCAGGTGGATTCTACTCAGCCATCGCACCCGGTCAGTACGCATTTTCTGGCAAGATCTCGGCCACTATCGATAAAGACCTGGCTGTCTCGAAAGTGACCGGAACGATCGCCGATGGAAAGAGTTACTCGTTTTATCTGAGCGGTCTTTACGACGCCACCGCAAAAACGACAGAAGGATTTCTTGTTGAAGATCCCTTCACGGCAACGATTGATTTTACGGTTGCGTACGTTCGGTTTGTGAACGCTATACCGAACGCTGCGCCGATGACGCTGTACGCAAAAAACACCACCACGCTTGCAGAGGTTGCGGTTGGTAGTGCGGTCTCGTACAAAACGGCAGGTGTGTTTACTGCGCTACCGAACGGCGTGTATGACATTGGCACACGGTTCGTCGGCGTTCCAACAAACGCGATCAGTCGAACTGCTGTGTCGTTTTCTGCGGGACGAGTTTACACCATCGGCGCGCGTGGCGACATCACGGTGACGTCGGCAACTGCGGCAACGCGTCCAATTCTGGACAATACCGCGAATAGATAAGCATTGCACAAAAAGCGGCACTCTTCTTTGCGAAACGCATTGAAGAGTGCCGTTTTTTATTTATGACGCTTGTTGCCGTGCGCGCGTGAGGTGTGGTACGATGCCCATCAGCCGTTGCATTTGCATCAATTGCGCACGGTGATGCATCTCATGCTCTTTGATGCCAAGCAAGAGTTCAAAACGTGACTTGTCCGTCGCCATGACGGCGACTGGCTCGGCCAACTGTTCGTCGGTCATCTGTTCCATTTGCTTGGCCAGCGCTTCGCCATTCTCCGTGAGCGACGCGACGATTGCATCCTTGCTGGTCAGCGTAGCCGCCAACTGTTTGGCCTCGCCCATGTAGCGTCCGAAGTCCTCGCCACTCACCGCGCTTTTCTTTTCGAGGAAATGCAATTGCATCGCCCAGTGTGGACTGGTCGCCAAGTGCGTCAACATCTCGGAGACGGACATGGTCTCGGGTGTCGCACGAAAGTTGAACTGCGCCTCTGGAATTTCACTGGCAACCTGGATCGTGTTCTTGCGCACCGTCCGCCAACTCGCCGCCATCTGCTTCGCGCCGTAGTAGTTCATGTTTGTTGTTAGTGGGGGTGATCGTGGTTGCTGTTGTAGTTGTCGTTCCTAATCCCTAACCCCTAATCCCTCGTCCCTACTTCACCGTCACCAACTCCACGTCAAACACTAACGTGGCATTCGGTCCAATAGCGCCAGCGCCGCTGGCACCATAGGCAAGCGTGGAGCCGATCACAATCTTGCGCTTTCCGCCAACTTTCATGCCCGCGATGCCCTGATCCCACCCGGCAATCACGTCGCCAGCGCCAAGCGTAAACGAGTATAAATTCTTGCCTGCGTTTGAGTCGAATTTCGTGCCGTTCACCAAATACCCTGTGTAATTCATTCCCAACGTCTTGCCCGCGATGGCCTCGGCGCCGGTGCCAACGACCAGATCCTGATAGTACAGCGCATCGCTTTTCTTGGTCATGTTCGCAATCGACACACCGAGCGCTGATGCGTACGTGTCATTCGCGGGATTGGACGGTGTTGTTGGCGAGTCACCACCACCGCACGCAGAGAGCAGCAGGGTCGCCCAGATCGCAAGGCGCGAGGTTACAGAAAACAACGGGCGACGGATCAACGGGGCTATGCGATTCATGAGCAGCAGAGGCTAGTGACGACGTTTGGGCGACGTCCGAGACGTCGCGCACGGGCAATTCCCGCAGTTGGACCCTTGGAACATAGCAGCGTGGCTGTTGCGCAGGGTCTCCCGATCCCCTACGCTCACCGGACATGATCATCGGCAATCCTGACGCTACGACAGACCCGCGCGACGCCGCCGCCATCACATTTGTGCTGGAGTTGGCGCGTGCCCTGCACACACACGGAACGCCTGCGCATCGTCTTGAAACCGCACTGTACACCATCGCGACCAAACTGGGTCTGAGAGCGGAATTTTTCTCGACGCCGACCAGTATCATGGTTGGCTTTGGTCAATTGGTGGATCAGCGCGTTCATCTTCTTCGCGTTGAACCGGGGAAGCCTAATCTTGGGCACTTGTCGCAACTGGCCGACATCACACGCGGCGTTATGAGCGGTGAGGTGGCGCCAACAGACGGACTGCGACGTATTCGCGCGCTCGATAGCCAGCCAGCACGCTGGCCTCGCTGGTTACAGTTGATAGCATATGTATTGGTCTCCGCTGCCGTTGCGGTTTTCCTTCGCGTGCACATTGGCGATGTCGTTGTTGCATCCATGCTCGGACTCGTGACCGGGCTCATCGCGCTGCAAGTCGCGCGCACGGAAGATCTACGCAGTGTCACCGAACCACTCGCCGCATTTGTTGTCACGACGCTCGCGTTCATCGTGGATGTGCTCGCGCACACAGATAGCGGCTATCTCACATCTCTCGCGGGCCTCGTGATCATGCTGCCCGGACTGACGTTCACAGTTGCACTCACCGAACTCTCCACCCGCCACCTGGCTTCAGGGACGGCGCGACTGAGCGGCGCGCTTGTGATATTTCTTGGACTCGGTTTTGGTCTCGCACTCGGTGCAAAATTTGGCACGTTTCTCGGCGTCACCATTCAGGATATTGTGGGTTCGCACAATCTCGATTGGCTATCGCGCGCATCGCTGCCACTCTGGACGGAATGGCTTGCGCTCCTCATCGCACCGCTCGCTTTTACCGTCTTGCTCAACGCCGAAGCGCGCGATGCAGGTTACATCGTTGTCGCATGCGCCGCCGCGTATCTCACGTCCCGCTTCGCCGGGGCAAGCATGGGCGAAGAACTTGGCGCATTCCTCGGCGCGTTTGTTGTCAGCGCTGGCAGCAATGTGCTGGCCCGGCAATTTCGACGGTCGCCCATGGTCACGGTGGTACCGGGCCTGCTCATTCTCGTACCCGGTAGCATCGGCTTTCGCAGCGTGACGTCGTTACTCGGTCAACAAGTTGAAGCCGGAGTCTCGACAGGCTTTCGTGTGCTCATTATTGGCATCTCACTTGCCGCTGGTTTGTTGGCGGGCACCGTAGTGTACAGCGGAGACAACCGACATAAAGAGTAGTTCTCTTTTGATTCACACTACTCATCACGCGCGGCAACCGTCTTCCGGAATGCCGGGCGCGCCCACGACAACAACGCGATCGTCAATGTCATCCCGACCACCGTACACACGACTAACGACCAACGCAGCGACGTTTCATTGCCAAATACTTTATCAGTAAGTAACGCTACGGCGGTTGGCCCAAGCGCACCTGACAAAAGGTTAACCACGAGCTGATAGAGCGCACTGCCCTGACCACGCATGCGCGAGGGCATGGCGTCGGCGATCGCCGCGTTTGCCGCTCCCCATGGAAGCGCTGCAAAGATATTGACCGGAATCAGTAGTGCTGCAGCGACAGTCGCCGACGGTACGATCGGATACAGCGTAGCGAACACCAGCATGCCCAGCGCACCGAGGATGCCAACGCGAATTGGCGCGTCGGTTATCCCCTTCGACGCCCAGTGATCGGTCAAACGACCGCCGCCGAGTGTCCCGATAACACCGAAGATCATTGTCAAAATGCCCTGCACCGTGCCCGCATGTTGAATCGTCCACCCATGTGTGCGTACAAAAAATGTCGCGAGCCACGCACCAATACCGTAGTTCACCGAGGCCGAACACGCGAAGCCGAGTGAGAGGCCAATTACGGTCCGTGCGTTTGCACGGACGTACGCGATCACGTCGCGTAACGGAACGCCGGTATTCGTGGCACCGTCAATTTTTGGTCGTGCAGGTTCACGCATGGTCAGCGCGAGCAGTGCCACCAACACGCCGGGCAATCCCACGATGAAAAAAATCGTCTGCCACGGTCGGACATCTCCGACAATCGGCAGCGTGACGAATCCCGGTGCATCAATGGCACCGACAATCCATGCACCAAGGGCGTATCCAACACCGGATCCGAAAAACGTACCGAGCATGTAGACGCTCATGGCGGTACCAAGCCGACGTCTCGGAAATGCATCGGCGATGATCGATACTGCGGCCGGTCCAAGTGTGGCCTCGCCAACACCCACACCAACTCGCGCCGCAAAGAGTTGTCCGAACGTGCGCGCAACACCGGAGGCCGCCGTCAACACACTCCACACCAGAGCGCCCAAGGCCACGATCAGTGGTCGACGCCCACGATCAACCCAACGTCCAATGGGGAGTCCCAGTACCGAGTAAAACACCACAAAACTCAAGCCCATCAACAAACTGAGTTGTGTGTCAGTGACGTGGAGGTCGCGTTTTATCGGCGTGACCAGAAGCGACAGAATTTGTCGATCTACCGAACCCGAAACGTTCGCGATCGTCAGAACTGCAACCGCGTACCACGCATGCGTTAGTGTCAGCCCGCCGGAACTGCTCTCGTTTTCTTTCATTGAAAGCGCGATTGGAGTGGTTTGAAAAAACCCTATGTGTTTCGACGCGCGACGTGCAGGGCTATACCACCGCCAAGGTGACGTGTAACACGCTGCACATGAAACCCTTCTTGCTCGAGCAACGCGCTGAACGCTTGCCAACTCATGAAATGCTCGATGCTTCGCGCAATGTATCCGTACACAACGGCATCCCGATGCCACAGCCAACCGACGGCATTGCCAGCCACCGATAAATACCACAGCAAGATCGCGCGCCATGGCGAAAACGCCGGGCGATAAAAATCGAGTGTCACCAACACACCACCAGGCCGGAGCACGCGCGCCATTTCTCGCACCGCGCCCGCCGCATCCGGTACGTTGCGTACGCCGTATCCCGCGACCACAAGATCCATGCTGGCATCGGCGCAATCGAGTGCCATCATGTCGCCGAGCATCGTGCGAATACGCGCTGCAACATCGGCGTCGCGCGTTGTGTCGGCCAATCGCACGTTGGCCTCAACGATCATCTGCGGAGACGCATCGACGGCCGTTACGTGAACCGCGGGCAAAGCGCGCGCGATCGTCACCGCGAGATCACCGGTGCCGCAAGCCAAGTCCAGCACGTCTCGCGCTGTTGCGGCATCGCGCACGACAGCCGCGATGGCCTCGCGCTTCCAGGCCACATCCATGCCAAAAGAAAACAGTCGCGTAAAGGCGTCGTAACGCGGCGCAATCACATCGAACATCGGCGTCACGAACGCCTGTTTGAGCGATGGATCTCGCAAATATTGGTCGACGTCGAGCGATCCCAAACGCACCGGGGATGGTACCTTCGGCGGCTCGTGCGGGTATTGTTCTACCATGTTCCTATCTCACAGGTCATCCCGTCCCTCTCTCCGAAGCACCGCGCGCTGCGGTACCGTCACGTTGGGGAACCTGCTGCTCATCTGCTGCGCGTTTGGTATCAGCGCTATCGCTGGCAAACGCATGTTTGGTGTCACCGATGATGCACTCCCGGCAAATCTATTGAGTGGCGCAGCCGTTGTTGCAGGGACCGACACTGCGCCCGAGGCGCAGCCCACTGCCGAACAGGCCATCGGTGCGTTTCGTGTGCGCAACCTCGCTGGCAAGGTCGTACCGCTTATCACGAAAGGAGAGCCCGTCATCGTGATGATCAGCTCGCGAACCTGCGGCTGGTGTAAACGCGCGCTCAAGGATTTAGGCGAGCTCTCTGCGGGACGACCGCTCCCGCGCCTCAAAATGCTCACACTCGAGGGCGCCGCTGACGGCGTCCCGATGCTGGCCAAAGAACACATTGTGGGCGCGCAGTTGGTTGGTCCGTACGGAAGCTCCGACCAGGTCCTGCTCACATTTCGCTATCGCGGCACGCCAACGTTCATCGCTATTGATCGCAACGGTCGCGTGGTGCAAACCATGCCCGGCTACCCCATGCGCGAGGTGATGAAGCAATGGTATGCGGTCATGGTCGGAGATGCCGAAGTACCTGGATAGGGACTAGGGACTGGGGTCCAGGGATTCGCGACGGTCCTCCTCATTCCCTGCCCGCTATTGCCAGGTCCCTATTTCTGTCCCAGACCGCCAACACCGCGCAGACCACAATCGCCGTGGCAGAAATCGCACACCACGGACAAAAACTTTTCAGCACAATAAATTCGCCATACTTGAGACGCAGCGTGAACAGCACCGCTGGCCAGATCATCAATTGCATCACCGTGTTCGGCCACTTCGCATCTTCGTACTGCGAGAACGTGCCAATCACCGCAGTCACAAACAGCAGCGCATACCCCACCGCGCCAATCAGCGCGACGTCCACGCCCAGGAACCAACCGTAGCGGCTTCCTTGCACGTACTCACAGCCACCGCTGCCCGTACAGACCAGCGTGCCCGTGATGCCAAGTTTCCAGAGGTGCAAATAGAGCGCGACGATGCCGGAAACGAGGCTCGCCAATGCAATGCCCATGCGTTGCGTCACAGAAAATCCAGTGCGAGGTCGTCCTGAATGATGACACGCCACAGTGTACGATGGCTGCCACATCGAATATGACCCTTGGGCGTCGCAAAGGGATACCAACATCGCCGAGCCCTTGGCATCGCCCTCGTCTAGTCGTACCTTCGCGCGCTATGGTGACTCCACGTCCTTCCGCTGCTGCAGCAACTCGAACGCTCGCGATTCGTCGCTGGCGTCTCGCTGCATCGCTTTCCGCGCTGATGGTGTGCGTGTACTTCGGCTTCATCGCACTCGTCGCCTTCAAACCATTGCTCCTTGCCTCACCTCTCGGCGACGGGCTGACGCTTGGCATCGTGCTCGGCGCGCTCGTCATTGTCGCCGCGTGGGTGCTGACATTCGTCTACGTGTCATGGGCCAATCGCGTGTATGATCCCGCGCTCGCCGAGCTGCGCGCCCATCACGAGGATGAGCAATGATGCAAGCGACCGTTGGCCTTGGCTCACCAGATCGTGTGGCCGTCGCATTTTTTGCCGGCTTCATCACGTTGACGCTCGCGATCACGTACTGGGCCTCGCGGCTCACGCGAACCACGGAAGATTTCTACGCCGCCGGACGTTCGGTGACCGCCACGCAAAATGGTATTGCGCTCGCAGGCGATTACATGAGTGCCGCATCGTTTCTCGGCATCGCCGGACTCGTGTCCACCAGCGGGTTTGATGGGTTGATCTACTCTACGGGATGGCTCGTCGGTTGGCCGATTGTGTTGTTCTTGATTGCGGAACCGTTGCG
>JAYTTR010000261.1:0-7283 GCA_043744935.1 Gemmatimonadaceae bacterium | reverse complement strand
TCCTTGGCATGGTGCGCGGTTTGATGTGCGAACGGGTGAAGTCGTGATGGGACCCGCGACGGATCCGCTGGTGACGTATTCCGTGCGACTGGTTGGGGGCGAGGTGTTTGTGGGTCCGCGTCGTGGGGGCGCGGCGTGAGTTCGGGTCGACTTTACTTTTATCGCACGGAGTTGGTATGAGTTCGCTCGCCCCGCGTTCAGATTTTCCGCTGCTCGTGCGCAACCCAACGCTCCACTACCTCGACTCTGCAGCGACGTCGCAGAAGCCGAAGGTCGTGTTGGATGCTGTGCGTGATTTTTACGAAACGGCCAATGCGAATCCGCATCGGGGTGCGTATGCGTTGAGTGCGACGGCGACTGATGCATATCATCAGGCCCGCGTAGATGTTGCGCGATTTCTCGGCGTGCGCGATACGGATTGTCTGATTTTTACGCGTGGCACGACAGAGTCTGTGAATGTTGTGGCGTCCTCGTGGGGACACGCAAATGTGCATGCTGGTGACGAAATTGTCGTGACCGCGTTGGAACATCATGCCAATTTTGTGCCGTGGCAACAGCTCGCGTTATCCACGGGTGCGACGTTACGCATTGTTGAACTCACGGAACTGCAGGAGATTGATCTCGATCACCTGCGCGACGTGATTGGTCCGCGCACGAAGTTGGTGGCGATCACGCACGTGTCCAATGCGGTGGGCGCGATTACGCCGTTGGATGAAGTGGTGCGCATCGTGCGCGCGCATTCGTCCGCTGTGATTTTTGTGGACGGTGCGCAGGGTGCGCCGCACTTGCCAGTAGCGTTCGATACGTTGGACATCGACTTCTACGCGTTCAGCGGCCACAAGATGCTGGGCCCGATGGGCATTGGCGGCCTCATCGGAAAGCGCGCGCTCCTTGAATCGATGCCGCCCTACCAGTTTGGTGGCGACATGATTGAGTGGGTGCATGATTTTGACAGCACGTGGAATGTGTTGCCTCACAAGTTGGAGGCGGGCACGCCCAATGCTGCGGACGCGGTGGGACTTGGTGCGGCCGTGCGGTATCTGACGGCGCTCGATATGACGGAAGTGCGCGCACACGAACTGGCCCTGCTGGCGCGTACCGAAACGCGATTGCGTGCGTTGCCTGAGTGTACGGTGTACGGTCCACCGCCATCGCGTCGCAGTGGCGTGATCAGTTTCTCGTTGATGGATGTACATCCGCACGACTTGGCCACGATTCTCGATCAACACGGGGTGTGCGTGCGTGCGGGGCATCACTGCGCGCAGCCACTCATGCGCCGGTTGGGGGTGAGTGCCACGGCACGGGCATCGTTTTACGTGTATAGCGAGCCGTCGGATGCTGACGCGCTCGCGACGGCGTTGGTAGCCGCGCAGTCATTGTTCGCGAGTGCGTAATGGCAGTAGGTCGTTCGGCGGATATGTCGGCGATGTATCAGGAGACGTTACTCGCACACTATCGTGCGCCGAAAAATCGGCGAGAGATTGCTGGTGCGACGGGTAGTGCGTCGCGAAAAAATGCGTTGTGCGGTGACGCTATTCGGGTGATGGTGCGCGTTGTTGGTGAACGCGTGGAGGATATCGCGTTTGCCGGCAATGGGTGCTCAATTGCTGTGGCGTCGGCGTCGATGTTGACCGAGGTGTTACGGGGATTGTCGCGCGACGATACGCTCGCGATGGCGGACGGCGTGGAGGCGATGCTGGCGGGCGCAATGATCACGTTACCGGATACATTGGCGGCGTTGCGCGGCGTGGCGCCGTTTGCGGCGCGGCACGGGTGCGCGGTGATGGCGTGGCGCGCCATGCGTGAGGCAATGATGGGCGGAGCGCATTCGTCCTTGATGCGATAAAACAAGGTCCGCTCCGCTGCGTTTACCAACGTCGCGTTACGTTCCATGGAGCGTCTTTACCAGACCCACCCTCGACCGCAGACCTTCATGTACGCCATCGCCATCATTCGTTACCGCAAACCGTTCGACGACATTGCGCCGCACGTCGACGAGCATCGCGCCTACCTTCGCGAACTTGAGGCGGCGGGTATACTGCTCGCGAGCGGTCCATTCGATCCGCGCAATGGCGGCGGTCTCTTGTTACGCGTGTCCGATACCGACACGCTCGCCGCACTCGATACCATTCGCGCCAACGACCCGTTCACGAAACGTGGACTCGCGCAATACGAACTGCTGCCATGGGCACCGGTGATCGGCAAAGACAAGCTCGATAGCCTCTGAGTATGCCAGCGGTGCCACCAACGCCACCTCCAGCGGCGGCGCAACCGCAGTCGCGTCTCGCCCGCAGTCTTGCCACGTTGCAGCGCTGGGCCGACGCGGGTTGGTCGGGCAGCGTGGTGTTCGCGTGGGGTCTGTTGCAAGGGTGCATTTTCCCGGGCTTTGTCGATCTGTTTTTCTTGCCGCTCGCCATCGCGCGTCCAAAGCAAGCGTATCGATTGGCACTCATTGCATCAGCCGGCACGGTCATTGGAAGCGTGGTGCTGTACGCCGTTGGATTGCAAGCGCTCTCGTTGTTGCAGGGTCCGGTGGCCGAGTGGTTGGGTGTGTCGACATCGCATCTGGATGAGTCACGTGCAACACTCGCCAAGTACGGTGCGTGGGCAATTTTTGCAAGCACCATGAGTCCGATTTCCACGAAGTTGACGAGCATTGCCTCTGGCGCGATTGGTGTGCCGTGGCCGCAGTTTGTCGGTGCGCTCATTGCGGGCCGACTGACGCGCGGCCTCGGTCTCGCATGGCTCGTGCGCCACGGTGGTGCCCGTGCGGTGGAACGGTGGGTGAAGGTGCCTTCGTCAGCATCATCGACAACTCCGTCGTCCGAATAGCAAACACGCGGTCAACGCGACCGCATTCAGGGCCGTACCTTTCGGTTTCCACTACCCGAGCCCCGAAGGTTTTCATGATCGCAATCGCCCGCGCAAGTTTCACTTTGCTCACTGCCGTGATTCCACTCACCGCATTTGCGCAGAAAAAAGTACTCACGCAAGCCGATTGGGATCGGTGGCGCTCTATTCAGGGCGCGGCATTGTCAAATGATGGCAAGTGGGCCGCCTACACGCTCAGTCCGCAAGTTGGTGACGGCGAGTTTGTCGTGCATGCCACCAGCGGCAACACCGAATATCGCGTGCCGGTGGGATATATCGGTCGCGCAAACAATACGCCGGGCGGTGCGCGCCCGGCTGGAGCCGCAGGTGCACCGGCGGGTGGCGGCGGACGTGGTGTTCGCGGCGGCGGCGGCGGCGCAGCGAGCCCATTTACGTCGGACGGACGCTTTGCGTTCGTCAGCACGCAGCCCACGAAAGATGAAGTCGAGCGCGCACAACGCGCCGCACCGCGAGGTGCGGGTGCCGCAGTCAGTCGCGGAGGAGCAGCAGGCGCAGATGCGCGCACGTCATTGGTGATGATTGCGCTTGCGGACGGCAAACAGACCACGTTGCCGGATGTCCGTTCGTACCGAGTGCCGAAGGACAACGGCAAGTGGCTCATTTACACACCGATGGCGGATTCTGTATCGCGTGGCGCGGATTCAACGACACGCGTGGGTGCGCCCGGTGGATTGGCCGGCGGTCGTGGTGGTCGGGGTGGTGGTGGCGCGAGTACCGGACCACGTCGCACCTACGGCACCAGCATTGTGCTCCGCAATCTCGACACCGGCGTTGAAGAAAACATGACCGACGTATTGGCCTTCACCTTTGACGATAGCGCGAAAGTGCTCGCGTACACCATCGCCTCGCGCGACAGTACGAAAGACGGTGTGTTTGTACGCAACATGACGAGTGGTGCAACACAAGCGATCATGTCGGGGCGCGGCAACTATCGCAACTTCACGTTTGATCGCGCGCAACAACAGTTTGTCTTTACATCCGATCGCGATGAATTTGGCAAACCGAATGCCCGCTCGTCACTGTATTACGGCACGCTGAAAACTGGCATAGCGACGCCAGTCGTGACGTCGGCGGCGTTGGCCACAGGAATGCGCGTCGCGGACAACGCGAGTGCGGCATTCACGCGTAACGGCGCGGCGGTGCAATTCAACATTGCGCCTCCGCCAGAGGACACCATTCCGGCTGATTCGCTGGTTGGCAAAGCGGTGTTTGACCTATGGCATTATAAAGATCCCGCGCTGCAACCCACGCAGAAATTGCAGCTTGGACGAGAGCGCAATCGCACATTCGAAGCGGTGTATCATCTGGTGACGAAACAGGTGGTTGTGCTCACCGACGATTCGATGCCCTCCATCACACTCTCTGATGACGGGAAGATCGGGCTTGCATCGACCGGCATGGCGTATAACGTCGAGCGCATGTGGGGCGATGGTGGCAACGACGTTTACGTCATCGAGGCGACGACGGGTCGGCGCACCCTCATCAAAGAAAAGATTTCCGGACAAGCACAGTTGTCCGTCGATGGCAAGTACGCGATTTACTTCGATAACGGACAGTGGTTTACGTACGCGATTGCCACGAGGAAAACCACGAACATCACGGGTGTGCTGCAGAAGGTGCACTTCGACCAGGAAACGTGGAGTACCCCGAACACACCCGCCGCGTGGGGTGTTGCGGGTTGGACGAAAGCCGACAAATCGGTGCTGCTGTACGATCGTTTTGACATCTGGGAGCTCGATCCCACAGGCGTCAAGCCCGCCGTGATGGTCACCGATTCACTCGGTCGCCGCGAGAGTCTGACATTTCGCATCGTGTCGCTCGACCGCGAAGATGAACGCGCCATTGATCCCGCGAAGCCGCTGTTGATGCGGGCGTTCAGCGAGGTGACCAAGGGGAGCGGTTTCTATCGCGACCAGTTGGGCGTACAGCGCATGCCTGAACAAATCGTGATGGCCGCCATCAACTATGGCACCCCGCAAAAGGCGCGCAACGCCGACACGTATCTGCTGACCAAGAGTACGTTCATCGACTTTCCGAATTTGTGGGTGGGCACGAGTCTCACGTCGTTATCGAAAATCTCTGACGCGAATCCGTGGCAGAAGGATTACAACTGGGGCACGGCCGAACTTGTCACGTGGACCAGCGCGGACGGCATTCCGTTACAAGGCATTCTGTACAAGCCGGAGAATTTCGATCCCAACAAGAAGTATCCAATGGTGTCGTACTTCTACGAAGACCTCTCGGATGGTTTGCACAACTACGTTGCACCTACGGGCCGCAATGTCATCAACCCGACGCACTATGTCTCGAATGGTTATCTCGTGTTCGAGCCCGATATTCATTACGAGATCGGGTACCCGGGGCCGAGTGCGGTAAAGTCGATTGTGCCGGGTGTGCAGAAGTTGCTGGAGCGTGGGTATGTGGATCCAAAAGGACTCGGTTTGCAAGGTCAGAGTTGGGGCGGATATCAGACGGCGTACATGATTACGCAAACATCGATGTTCAGCGCGGCGATGGCTGGTGCGCCGGTATCGAACATGACGAGTGCGTACGGTGGCATTCGATGGGGCAGCGGTATTGCGCGTGCAGTGCAGTACGAGAAGGGGCAGAGTCGCATTGGTAAATCCATTTGGGATGCGCCAAATCTGTATTTGGAAAACTCGCCGCTGTTTTGGTTGCCGCGCGTGACCACCCCGCTGTTCATCATGAGCAATGATGCGGACGATGCCGTACCATGGTATCAAGGTATCGAGCTTTTTGTCGGGATGCGGCGCTTAGGCAAGGAGGTGTATCTCATTGACTACAACAACGACGTACATAATCCGGCAAGTCGGGCAAATCAGAAGGATATCGCGATGCGCATGCAGCAATTCTTCGACACGAAATTGAAAGGCACAGCGGCACCGGAGTGGATGGTGAGGGGCATATTGGCCAAGGACAAAGGCAAGGATCAGGTGGTGCCAGTGGTGAAGGGCATCACGCCATAGGACTTGGCGTCTCTGATCGTAAAGCAGACAACAACGTTGCACCGCGTCATTGTCGCAAACGACACCGGTGCAACGCTTGCCATCCTACCAATCCGTCGGCGTATAATCTTTCAGGAAATTCCCCCACATGTGCTCACCCGTATTGATCCCCGCAATAATTGGATCCACAATGCGCGCGGCACCGTCCACAATATCCAACGGCGGATGAAAACGGTGCTCCGCGACTTTGCGCGCTGCAATTTCGGCCGGATCTTCATCTGTCACCCACCCGGTATCCACACTATTCATGTGAATGCCATCGGCATGATAGTCCGCCGCCGCCGTGCGCGTCATCATGTTGAGGGCAGCCTTCGCCATGTTCGTATGCGGATGACGTGTCGTCTTGAACTTGCGATAGAACTGTCCCTCCACCGCGGACACGTTCACGATATGTTTGTCGCGTTCCGGCGTGCGTAACATGAGCGACTTGAGACGCGCGTTGATAATGAATGGCGCAATCGCATTCACCAGCTGCACCTCCAGTAACTCAACGCTTGGCACCTCGGCCATCAACATCCGCCATGAATTGCGGTCGCGCAAATCGACTTGTTGCATGTCCTGATCAAGACGTCCCTCGGGAAATAACGCCTTCTGCGCGGCGAGTTCTTCCGGCAGCAATCGCACTTGCGACAGCTGGGCCGCGTGCGTAAGTCCCGCCACGTCCGACAACGCCTGCGGTGCGGTCATCGCGCCGGTCGCCGCATCAGTCTCGGGTAGCATGCTGTAGCCACGTAACCCTTCATACGCGCCAATAAGTTTGCGCACGTGCGTCGGCATGTCGTGCATCGACGCATTTTCTGCGTCCATCATATGCGCGTAAAAATCGGGCGGACGTCGCACCGTCTGGCACGCATTATTGATGATAAAGTCGAGTCGATCACGCGTGGTGATCAGATGATGACAAAAGGCCTCGACGCTTGGCGTATGGCGCAAATCAAGTCCAAAAATCTCGAGTCGATCGCTCCACTCGACAAAATCCGGCTCTTGCGCAAACCGTGCAGCCGAGTCTCGCGGAAAACGCGTAGTGACGATGAGCTGTGCACCAGCGCGCAGCAACTTGATGCCTGCCTGATAACCGATTTTCACGCGGCCACCAGTGAGTAGCGCCACGCGTCCACGCAAATCCGCGAGCTCACTGCGTTTCCGATAATTCAACTCCGCACAGTCGGGGCAAAGTTGGTCATAAAAATGATGGATCGTGCTGTAGTTCTGTTTGCAGACGTAGCAATTTTGCGGCTCTAACGCCTCACGAAACTCAGGCTGTCCTTCCACGTCCTGTTGCTCGAAGTCAGCGGGCGGAAAAACATTGGGCGTGGTAAATACCGTTTGCCGACGCAATTTGCGAATGCCGGTTTCGTGCAACAC
>JAYTTR010000260.1:0-7347 GCA_043744935.1 Gemmatimonadaceae bacterium | reverse complement strand
ACGCCGGCGTGGATGTGATTGACCTAGGGGCGGGTGATGCGGATCTCGCACCGCCACCGGCCGCGGTGGCGCGCTTGCAACAGGCGGCAGCGCAACCTGCGCTGCAGCGCTACGGGTTTGGAATGGGCCATGTGCCGTATCGCGAAGCCGTTGCCGCATGGATGCAACGTCGCTTCGGCACCGCCTTCAATCCGATGACGGAGATCGTCCCGTTACTCGGCAGTAAAGACGGGTTGGCGCATGTGGCATTTGCGTTTCTTGGGCCCGGTGATGTGGGCATCATTCCGGATCCCGCATATCAGGCATATATCGGTGGCGCGTTGCTGAGTGATGCCACGCCGTATGTGTACGCGTTACGCCCGCGCACAAACTTTCTCATCGATCTTGATGAAATTCCGAAGGATGTGCTCGCACGCACGCGCGTGCTCTATCTCAATTATCCCAACAATCCGACGGCCGCGATTGCGCCGCGTAACTATCTCGAAGGCGTCGTGAAAATCTGCAATGATCGCGACATCTTGCTGGTGTACGATAATGCGTATTCAGAAATGGGATTTGACGGATATGTGCCGCCGAGCATTTTTGAAATTGATGGCGCGCGAAACGTCGCGATCGAATTTCATTCGCTCTCCAAAACGTATAACATGACCGGCTGGCGATGCGCGTGGGCCGCTGGAAAACCCGAACTCGTTGGCGCCTTGGCGAAAGTGAAAGGCTTCACCGACACCGGTCAGTACATGGGGATTCAAGCGGCGGGCGTTGCGGCGATCGAAAGCTGGGCGGAGTTTGTTCCGGGCAACGTCGCGGTGTTTCAGCAGCGACGCGATGCAGCAGTTGCAGCATTTCGGGCCAATGGATTTGTAGCGGAAGTGCCGCAAGCCACCATGTATTTGTGGATGCCGCTGCCCGAGGGTATCACGAGCGCAACGTTCGCCGACCGACTGCGCGAGGAGGCGGGTGTGATCGTGCTTCCGGGTAGCGGTTTTGGTGCTGGTGGCGAAGGGTTTTTCCGCATCTCATTCATTCAATCACCCGAACGTACCGCTGAAGCTGCGGCTCGCGCAGGTGCATTGTTGGTCACGATGCAGAACGAGTTGGACGCATCCCACACTGTCGTCGCGTGAGCTGGCGGTCGCCATCGGCGGCGCTCAGCCTCGCGCTGCTGATCGTCGCGTGCCACGCGCCACAACGTCCTCCGCGTACGGCGCCGAATCCAGCGGTCGAGGCACCGTCTACAGTGCCGCCGGTTCCGGTCGCCGTCCAACCAACGGCCGCACCACCGTCCGTGTCCAAACCGGCGCTGCGTCCGATGGTGAGCATGACACCGCCGCCAATCAATCGCGAATTTCGAGGGGTGTGGGTTGCATCTGTCGCAAACATTGATTGGCCCTCATCACGGAATCTCAGCACGTTTGCGCAGCAACGTGAACTCTTGGTGTTGCTCGATCGTGCGGTGCAGTTGCACCTCAACGCGGTCATTTTGCAAGTGCGACCGGCCGCTGATGCACTCTACGCATCGTCCATTGAGCCGTGGTCGGAATATCTCACCGGCACGCAAGGGAAGCCGCCAGATCCATTTTGGGATCCCCTGTCGTTTGCGGTGCGAGAAGCACACGCGCGGAATCTCGAATTGCACGCGTGGTTTAATCCGTATCGCGCACGGAACACCGATGCAAAATCGCCGCTCGCCAAAAATCACATTGCGCGCACCAACCCGTCGCTCATCAAGAAGTACGCGGGATTTCTGTGGATGGATCCGGGCGAACGTGCGGTGCGCGAGCGCACGGTGAAAGTGGTGCTCGATGTCGTGAATCGATATGACATCGATGCGGTGCATCTCGATGACTACTTCTATCCATATCCGGAAAACGACAAGCGCGGGCATGCCGTCGCATTTAACGATGATCGCAGTTGGACGCGGTACCGAAAATCAAAAGGCGTATTGTCGCGAGCCGACTGGCGCCGGGAGAACGTCGATAAGTTGGTGCAGGAACTCGATGTTGGTATTCATCGGGTAAAACCGTGGGTCCGCTTCGGAATTAGTCCATTCGGAATTTGGCGGCCTGGATTTCCTGCGCAGATTCGTGGCTTCGATTCATACGCAAATCTGTACGCGGATGCACGGAAATGGCTGCGCGAAGGATGGGTGGATTATTTCACACCGCAACTCTACTGGCCAACCACAAAAGTGGAACAAGCGTATCCCGTGCTGCTGGGATGGTGGGCTGGTGAGAATATTCTCCACCGACACTTGTGGCCCGGCAACTTTACGTCACGCGCCGGTGGACCAGGCGCCAGTGCGTTTTCGGTGAGCGAACTTGCCGAACAGATTCGCGTGACACGCGCAGGAGGCGATGCGACGGGCAACGTACATTTTTCGATGAAACCGTTCCTCGTCAATCAGGCGAGTATGAATGACACACTCATCGCGGGCCCATACGCAGAAAGTGCGATCATTCCAGCATCACCGTGGTTGACGGTGGCACCGCCGTCTCCTCCAACGGCGCGACTCGCACAAATCGACGGACAACGACAAGTCCTGCTGACGACCTCGGCCAAACTTCGCCCGTGGCAGTGGCTGATTCGCGCGCGCACGGACACGGCTTGGATTACGGTGGTGTTGGCGGGCACGGTCGATCGCTGGTCCGTACCGGCCGGCATTGATCCGTCGATGATTTCCGTGTCGTCACTGAATCGCGTCGGTAGCGCAAGTGCGGCGGTAATTGCATCATCTACTTCGTCCAAACCTGCTCGATAGCCGCCCGCATCACCTTACGTAACGGCCGACTCGCTTCAGCTCATGAGCTCAGACACTTCGTTGTTCTACTATCGCATGACGGCGGGTATTCGCATTTCGGTGCGTCCGTCTTATCTGCGCGAACGATCCAATCCGACGCTCGAACAGTTCGTTTTCGCGTATCACATCCGAATCGAGAATGTCGGGACGCAAGCCGCGCAATTGCGCACGCGACGCTGGCTAATTCACGACGATGTTGCCGGCGACACGGTGGTCGAGGGCGAAGGCGTAGTCGGGGAGCAGCCGCATCTGTTACCGGGGCAAGTGCACGAATATCGGTCGTTTTGCGTACTCAAGGGCCCCCACGGATGGATGGAAGGCGCGTATCGCTTTGTGCGAGATGACGAGTCGTCATTTGAGGCGCAGATCCCGCGTTTCCTGCTGGCGGCCGAAGGGCGCGCCGACACGCTGTCGTAAGTCCGCCACGACCGGCGGTTAGAGAACCGTCGCGAGCGGGATCGCCTGTTCGAACGGCATGTACAGTGTCGCGAACGTCGATGCGCCAAGCAAATCCGAGACAATAAGCGCGAGCAGTGCCGCCAGCGCGGGTTCGGCAATGGGGTCCAAATCATCCGCGTCCTCCGCCAACCGCACTAATTGCAGCAACGGCCCAGCGACCGCGTCACGCGCATCCTCTCGACCGCTGCGCTCGATCGTTTGACCCAATATCCGGTCGGCTACCGTAAAATCGTGCAAGTGCCGCACGGTGTCAAAACGTGACAGGACACCGCTGTGGGCTTCAAGGTCAAGCGCAGCAAATTGCACCAGAAAACGGCGCACAGAGGCCGTTGCAGGCCCGTAGGGCTGCCGGAATTGAGGCGCGGTCGAATCGGTCATCTACTGCAAAATCGCTTGCCAGAGCCGCCGACGCTTACATTTGACGATGAACGTCGCCGCGATTCCCGTGTCGGCCACACCAGCTCGAAGGTCAAGGTACAGAAATACATGAGTAAGCAGGACGCGATCGAACTCGAAGGAACAGTTGGCGAATTACTCCCCAACGCGACATTCCGTGTGACCGTGCAAAGCGGCCATGAAGTGCTTACAACGTTAGCGGGCAATATGCGTCGCAATCGCATCCGCGTGTTGGCTGGTGATCGAGTCACGGTTGAAGTGTCGCCATATGATTTGACGCGCGGTCGTATCACGTTCCGCCACAAGAATTAATTTCGGCGCGCGTCATACGATACGCGCGCGTCGCAGTCAGGCACCACCGCGCAGAAAATACCAGGCGGCCGCGGCAACACCCGCCGCGACAACAGCAACACCAATGAATAGTTCGCGCGAGCCCTTTGCTTCGCCTTTGGCGCGCGATAGCCCACGCAGAGGAACGCGCGCCCGCGGGAGTTGATCTGACATCGGCGTGCTGCCGCGCGCGGCACTCACCTCCCTAACCGCTTCGTCTCGCGACCTTTGCACCGTCAGCATTGGCACGCCCGCATGTGGCGACGGCATCACCACGGCGACCGTGTTGGGCGTCGTGCGGTTGGGCGCTGCGTCTACCATGGGTACGATCACGGGCGCGACGACCGCCGCTGTAATCTCAACGGCCGGAGCCACATCAGGTATGACTGTGGTCTCATCGTGGGCAGGCACGAGATCAATCGTGTTGTCAAACGCGCCGAGCGATGCCACCATCGACGCACCCAAGTCCGCATAATCCTCACGAACGTCGTCGCTCTGCTCGGCATTCGCTCCGTATTCGACCGCGAAACCCAGTCCCATGTCAGATCCATCAAGCGGCGCCGCGAGTAACGAATCATGCGCCGTCGTCGTGCCGACAATATCAATGTCCGCACCACCGAAAATGTCGTCCTCGACGGGGGCGAGTCGAGGTGCCGCGACCTGCGCCTCGATCTCCGATGGCGTGGATGTGCCAGCAAACACATCGACATCAATCATTGGCAACACAATGGGGACGCCACCTGGGGTCGTGCGCAGCAGCGCATCCGTGACCACCACCGCGTCACGCAATGGTTGATCTTCCCACTCGGTATCAATCACGTCGAGCACCATCGGCGTGAGCGTCCGCGGTGTGACAAGCGGCGTCGGCATCGCAACCGACACGGCCACCGCAGCGGTACTGCGCGCTTGAGCCACACGCGATAACAACACATCGGCGCGCGTCGTCGGAAATCCATGCGCGGACAACAACGCATGCATGCGCAATAGATGCGGCTCAGCGTTAGATGGTTGTGCAGCGGCCATCGCCAATCGCGCCGCATTCTCCAGCGGCACCGCTAAGCGCAAATCTTCGTCACCCGCGCTTTGCTCAAGACTCACAATGGTGCGATGCATGAGCGCCGCAGCCTCATCAAGTCGACCGGCAGCGCCCAGCATAACCGCGAGATCAGCGCGTGCCCGTGCGGTTGATATGGCATCTTCGCCTACAATCGCCGCGCGTAAAACACACGTCCGCTGCGCATGACGTATCCCGTCTTCAATCCGGCCTGCACGAAAACATGCCTGCGCGAGGTTGCCGAGCACGAGCGATAACACATCGTGCGCCGCAGCCTCCGGTGGGTACGCCGAGGTCACGGCGTCGGCCGCGCGAGCAAAGGCATCTGCCGCTTCGGACCACGACGAGTCGGCCGCAGCGGCAAGCCCTCGTGCATTTTCGCTCGTCCAAACGTCGCGCGTAGAACGCGTCGCTGACTCTGTCATCGGGAGTTCGTGCATGCGAGGGGTTGACGCATTGACCAGCGGGAAGTCACCGCAAAATGCCAGTGGTGTAACGGCACCGGACGTACGTGTCACGAAAGGTGTGCGGACGCCTTTGGCGTGTTGCCGAAACGCGTGATGCAGACTACGCGCCGTGCTGTTGACGGCGTATAACCACGTGATAGCTTAGCCACTGGATGCGATCATTGACAGAAGCAGTGCCGACCAGATGCAGGCAATCAAGCAGTCTCTGCTTGATATTGGTCGCGATCGTCTCGGCCTGCACCAGCCGCGAGACGAACGTAAGCATTAAAGGTGACGCCGCTGGACTCGATTCCATGTCGAGGGTTGGCGACGCGCTGGTCGCGCGATCTGTACAATCCACTCCATCGCTCGATTCGATGCATGCGGCAATAGACGCCAAGTTGCGATTGGCAACGGCGACTGGTGTCGTTGACACAAGCACGGCATCGCTTCGAGCAACAACGTCGCCGAGCAGCGCACCAGACATTGGGAGGCCCATCGCGCGCGACAACGGCATGACCGCGCGAGCCGTTGCACGTGGCGACTCGATGGCCCGTGCGCAGGCGCTGCGATATGCTGGCGGCGCCAATGGCGCAAAGGGCGCTCGTGGCGACACACTGCGCGGCGTGCTCACACTGGTTGGGTCAGCACCTGCACGACAGGTCGTACTGAGCACGACGACGAGTAAGGCACCCGTGTCGCTCAGCGGTATGGTGACGTCGGGGCTCACACGTCTCGCGGGAGCCGAGATCGTTGTGCGCGGCGTGAAAATCACGCCGCGTGATTGGGTGATTACGACGTACGTAGTGCGTGCCATGAACGGCATTGCGGCATTCGACGGTGTGCTTGAAGAATCCAATGGAAGTTGGACGTTGCGACTCACCGACACCGGACTGTCAAAGCGTATCACGAGTGCACCCGCAGCGCTCAAAGCGAGCGTTGGCTCGCGCGTCTGGGTCACCATGAACGCGGGCAGCAGCACGCCATTGGCTTACGGCGTCATTCCCGTTCGCTAACCGCAGGGCAACGTTAGTCAGTACCGAGGATCGCGTCGATCTGGCGGCGGAGCGTGGGGATTTTCTCCCGAATCACGTCCCACACTAAATCCAGATCAACGCCAAAGTAGTCATGAATCAACCGATCGCGCATGCCCGCCATTGCACGCCACGCCACGTCGGGATGCGAAGCCCGGAGGGACTTCGGGAGTTTCTTGGTCGCTTCACCGATGATTTCGAAGCTGCGGACGCAGGCACGCTGTAGCGTCGGATCCTGGAGAAATGCTTCCCGACTTATCCCCGCCGTCGCCTGCTCGACATAGGCTGCTTCCGCTGCAATGTGCCGCAGATACTCACGCGGCTCGAACGACATCCTGGGCTTCCGCGAGGATGTACGGTCGCAAATACGGCGACAGCGATTCAGCAGTCACCAGTTCTACAGAATGCCGCAGCGTTGCTTCGAGCAGATCGCCGAGTGCCAGCAAATGGTCGAATGTCTTCTGGCCGGGCTCAAACTCAACTAAGACATCCACATCGCTATCGGCCCGTGCCTCGTTGCGCTGCACGGACCCAAACAACGCTAAGCGGCGGACCCCCAGTCGGAAAATCTCCTCACGAGTCCCCGCCAAACGGATTTCGACCTCGGCTCGGGTCAGGGCAGCAGGTGTCATGCGGACAATCTATCGCTCGGCCCCCTTTGCGCACCACGCGCCCGGCCGCTCAATGGACCACTAGCGTGCCCCGATGTGCAGCGATGCGGGCGATCCCGCTCACGCGTGAACTACGCTTCGCGAATCGCGGCCATCGGCGTCGCCTTGTAAACATCACGACTGGTGAGAAATCCGATCGCCATCGTCAGCAACAACATGC
>JAYTTR010000259.1:0-7355 GCA_043744935.1 Gemmatimonadaceae bacterium | reverse complement strand
TTTACCCAACCGCGCGGTGACGCACATTTCCGTCGATCCACTTGATGCAAAGCGTGCGCTCATCACGTTGTCCGGATTCGGCACAGCACACGTGTACCTCACGATCGATCAAGGCATGACGTGGCAAAATCTTTCAGCGTCGCTCCCCGACCTGCCGTTCAACGCGAGCGTTATCATACCTGGCACGAATCGCTTTTTCGTTGGCGCAGACATTGGCATCTACGAAACGAATGACGCCGGCGCGACGTGGGCAACCGCGTTTCCGGGAATGCCGAACGTCATCGTTGACGACCTCGTGTTTCAACAAGCTACCGGCAACCTGTACGCGGCAACCTACGGTCGCGGCATCTACGCGACGCAGTTGCTCACAGGCGCAGCACTTTTGCGCGGTGACGTGAATCGCGATGGTGTCGTCAACGCCTTTGACGCCTTGCTCGTGCAACAAGCGCTCGTCGGCGTGTTGCCATCGAGTACGCAAAACCCCATGCCTGCCGGCGATGCCAACTGTAACGGGAAGCTCGACTCCGGCGACGTCCTGGCGATCCTGCAATTCACGGTTGGCAGCGCACCAGTTGGCCTCTGTGTTGGCACCGTGCGCTAGTATCGCATTCGTGCTTCGAAGCAAGAAAACTTGACTGTCGAGACAGTGACCGCCGACACCGACTGGTAGTCTCTACCAGTGACACCTTTCGCGTAGACACTCGGCTCCGCATTTTACGGCTCTGAGTCATTTTGTTCTCCTTTGGCCGTGACCCGGTATGGCCTACCTCCGATGTGAGGATTGCGGTGCAAAGGCATTGGTGGCTGCATCCACCTGCCCGATGTGCGCGCATCCTTTCGAAACGCACGATAGTCGTGGCGAACGCGCAGTCCTGAAGCGCTGTTCGGGCTGTGGCATTATGCATCGGCGTGATCGGTCATGTCATTGGTGCGGCGATCTGTCGCATACCGCGTGGCGTTCTGCGCGTGTCGTTCAAACGGGCGTTGGTATTGCGGCCGTGGCACTGGCCGCCGTAGCCGTGTGGAGATATGGCGCAGAGGCGCGTGCGAGTATCTCGCATGCATTCGTGGCGATGACCGCAGTAGAAGCACCGCCCACACAGGTTGCCTCCACGACGCGCCAGTCAACTCGCTCCGCAGTGCCGTACGAATTGATGACAGGCGCAGATAGCGCGGCGATAATGTCACGTCTGGCGATCACGTCACCGGCAACCGATTCTGTGAGGTGGATTCCTGCGGTTGCGCGGACTTGGGTCAACGTACGCAATGATGCGAGTCGTGGAGGCAATGTTGTAGGTGTCATCAATCCCGCGTCCAAGGCGATGCTTGGTGAGACGCGTGCGGGCTGGCGGCAAGTTCGGTCCACCGACTCCGTCATTGGCTGGGCCGACCCGAAATTGTTCGAAGCAGACTCGTTGCGCACACGCGGGTAAGGCTGTCGTTGCATCGTCGGCGAACGTGACTTCGCGGCTTACCGACCGGTTCTCGCGCGAGCCTTGGCGTACCCGTTTCGCGCCGGCGCCGACGGGTTACATGCATTTGGGTCACGTCGTGAATGCCTTGTATGTGTGGGGTATGGCACGCGCATTTGGAGGCACTGTTCTGCTGCGAATTGAAGACCATGATCGAACGCGCTGTCATCCGGAGTTCGAAACGGCGTTGCTTGACGACCTCGCGTGGCTTGAACTCGACGCTGACAATGGCACGATAGAATCGTACACGAAGCACCCCCACGCCTATCGTCAGTCGGACAACAACGACCGCTACTCGGCCGCGCTCGCTCAGCTGGAAAGGGCAGGCCTCATCTACGCCTGTGATTGCACACGACTCGACATCGCGCATCACTCGCTGCATGGCACGCGCACTGGGGGCGAACAGTTGCGATATCCGGGCACATGCCGTGATCGCAACGTGCCGTATTCATCGACGCCAGCGCGACGCGTGCGAATCCGCCCCGGCCAGGAAATATTTGACGACCTACTAAACGGCCCGCAAATGCAGGATCCACTCACCGATTGCGGCGACATGCTGATTCGCGATCGCCACGGTAACTGGACATATCAATTTGCTGTCACGGTAGACGATATGGCACAAAATATTGACGTGATTATTCGTGGTGCAGACTTGCTGTCGAGCAGCGGACGACAGCGACATCTGGCCAGACTCCTTGGTCGCGCGCGCATGCCACTGCTTGCGCATCATCCGCTACTCGTGCACGCCGATGGTGCGAAGCTGAGCAAATCCATGGGAGATACAGCACTCGCGAAACGTCGCAGTGAAGGCGCCGTGCCGTCAGAATTGTTTGGTGAAGCCGCCCTCCGCGTTGGTCTGATTGCTACGTACCGACCAATCGATGCAGCCGCGCTACCTTCGCTCTTCGCGTGAGACGGTTGTTTACCGAACGCCAACAAGACTCAACACCAGCAAGAGCACCCGCTGCAGCCCGTTGAAACCGCCGACGCCGTCGTCGTTCCGTTCATGCAACGAATGTACGCCATGACTGGTGCTACCGGCGGGCAACATCAGGGCGGGAATACCAAGGCTCATCGCGATGTTGGCATCGATACCGTGAGGAAACGAGCGGGGAGACAAGGTGCGTGGCCGACGACACTGCGAGCGCGGCGCGCACCACATAGCTCGTGTCCGCGGTACGTCCGGCGGCACGTCTCCCGACCGTGTCAATCTTCCTCGCTATCGGCACCTGAGATTGCGGCCAGCGCACTCGCTGTTCGTTGAGTGCCTGCAAAAGTGCCGTTCGCAGTTTGGCGTCAATCATCGCCAACGCGCCCGCAGTCTCGCTTCGCAAATCAATGTCCACCATGCCTTCGGTCGCGATGGAGTTCACCGACGTTCTACCAGAAACGACGCCAACGTTCAAGGTGACTTTTGGCGAAGCACTCGCCTCAAGAACCGCGATCGTTGCGATGGCGCGACCAAATGCATGTCTCGGATTCGGCATACCAAATGCTACGTGGCTATGACCGCCGGCCCAGTGAAACGCACACGATGACGAGTGCTGCCGACGCCGCCGTAAGTGATGCTCACACCAGTGCAATCGGCGGAGAAAAACACGTCGATTGAATCTTTCAGCGCAATGCGGAAAATGGCACGCACGCCGCGCAAAACGCCCGGTCCCTCATCCCCAGCCGTTTCAACAATCAATACGCGTCCGGCAAACGGGATGTTCGATGTGAGCAGCGCTCTTGCAAACCAACGTGACGGCTTGCCCACGGCAATCATCGGTGACGCCCCGTGCCGTGAGTCGCGTCCGTGTGCGTTTCACCTATACATCCACGCGTTCTGGAAACACGATATTGAGCTGGCCACTGAGTAACAGCGTTGGGCCAAATCGCGTACCTCGCACTTCCCCAGTCACGATTCGTTCCGCACACATGCACACCTGCAGGACACCCAGCGCGAACAGCCGGTCGCGAAACGCAAGCGCACAGACAGCTTCTTTGAACGGCGGCTCCGGAATCTCTCACAACGCGATTTACTGATCTATGATCCACGCACGATCACGCGCGAGCGCGACCGTTGCTTCTCGCACACTGGGCATAACCGCAGCCACTGACACACTAATGTTGGATTTCGGCAAGACCATAGCGGGCGGCAACGCGATAATGGCAAACGCGAAATACTTTCCGAAACGCAATCGCACGCATATCCCTAGTTGCTGATGGAGAGCGTACCAGTCGAAGTGTTCGATGCAACGGCAAGTTCGTGGAGCGACGACGTTACTTGTCCGCCCAACCATTGCCCAGTGCCGCTAAATCGCGCCTCGTGATTGGGGCAAAGAAACCCCGTTCCGTTAATGCCCACGGTAGTTCCTTGATGTGGACACACGAGCGAAAACGCGCGGTACTCCGCTGCCGCTTCGCGAACCACCGCAATTGGTGTGGGGGTGCCGTTTAGTCGCGCAATTCCGCCAACGGTGGCAAGCGCGGGATAATCGGACAACTTGACGGTAACGCCAACGGTTCCGACGTCGGTCAGGCCACCGCCGATCTTACCGTTACCACACGCACTCGCGAGCAGCGCACCAACTGCGAGCATTGACGTGTTCGTGAGGAACGCGCGCCGATCAAGACACGAGGGCACATCAACGGTTAGCGACGACGACATCTGTGGCAAGAATTTCATGAATGCGTTTCGAAAGAGGTGATTAGAGCTTGATCACAGCCGCCGACCATTCTTTCGGCTGCTCGTCACTCTGGAAAAACTTCTCAACGTCAACCACCACGTTGGCTCCATCACGCGTAATGGCGAGACGATCCATGTTTCGCGTCGCTTTGCCGTTGATAAACGTTCCGTCGGGCTGATAGCGCGACTTGTGGCGCGGGCATTGAAAACCCGCTGTTCCCGGAAGGGCGCGAATAGCCGTGTTTTGATGAGGACACGACAACGCGAACGCATACATCTCCCCCTTGCTCCGCGCGAGAATAACTTCGTTTTTCGTGTCGATCGACACGCCATCAGCGACTGGAATTGGATAGTGCACCAGTCCGGAAGCCCGTCGGAGTTCGAGCGCCGAAATTTGCTGTAACGGAGTCAGTGCCGACAGGCCGACTAACACAGCCGCTGCCGACACAGCGTCGCGCAAGAACACGCGTCGTCCGAAGCACTCCTCACCACAACTGCTGCGCTGGTTTTCTTGAGCTGTCATACCACGTAAATGGGAGGATGAAACGTGGCGCAGTTACCCGTTGGTGAGTACGACGCCGAGCAGGACGATGCTGAGCCAGAGCGCGAGACTGACTGCCGCTGAACCGCGAATACCGCTCCACTGCTGCTTCGGAAACGGGACCGGCATTTCTGTCGTGCGTATGGGTACGCCCGCCAGACTGCCCATCACGGCGCGCTCAGCACGTTGCATACGCAATCCGTTCAACAGCAGTAACACGAACGCGCTCATCTTGATCCAGTACACGCGCGACACCGCAAATGTCCCGAGGTCGGACGTCAGGAGCAACAATCCGGATACGATCGTTGCGGAGAGCCACCCAATCACAACCGTATGCGTCGTGGTTAAATCGGCGACGACCGCACGCACGGCATCCGCTGTACCCGGTTTAGATCGGAGAATCGCACGATCGGCCGCGATGGCCATACCACCCGCGATAAACATCGACATCAGATGCAGCGCGAGAACACCGGTGGCCAAAAACGTGTGGTTTGCATAAAGGTCCGCCCACGGTTGTACAAACTCGCTCGCGCGATCGAGCAGCGACGTCACGTCAAGCATCGGCTTAGTTACCGATCAACATGAGCAACCAACTCATCGTCGACACGCCCATCGACCCGAGCGCGATATTCCTATGTTCGCTGCGCTTCACTTGCGATTGCTCCGCATCGTTGGCGAGCTTGCTTCCCGCGTATGCAAATCCGGCACTCGCCGTGGTGAACAGCACACTGTGCACAATGCGACGCGTGCGCCCCTGTGCAATGTGCCGGCTTTCCCACAAATTCCAGTAGCCGGTAATACTTTGCGCAGTGAACAAAATAGCCGCTCCGGTGGCCGCAGGAGCGTGTGTCTTTCGCGCCCACGCCGGCGCGCTCGAGCCACTTTTAAAGAGTTGATCGCCGCTAAAATACGAGACGGCAAAAAGTGGAATCATGGTCCAACTGAGCGTTCGATGAATCATGAGACGCCTTTGGTATGCGTCGCTGTACACCACAGCCTTCGCTCGCACGCGGCGCACCGTGTCCACGGGCGTCTCAACCGCCGAGAGCATGTAGCGGACACGGTCATCGTCGATGGCGCGAGGCGATACAAGGGCGCGGCGCAACAGTGTGACGCCACGCGGCTGCGCACCAGACACGACCGCCGAGTGTACCGGCATCGAATCGGCGGTGATCGGAGTGGATCGGAGTGAATCGGAACCAGCCACCAAGGCGTTCCATGCAACGATGGCGACAATTGCGCTGCTGGGCAGCATCATCAGCGGTCAGAGTTCGGGAAACGGGATATGTTTGGACGACGTGTTGACCTTACAATGTATTCCCACGCGCCTTACCGGTGTTATACACGTGTGATTGCTCTCGCCCCTATGGTATCATCACAGAAACTCGATACCCATGGTTTGAGCGGACGTCGCTTCGGCCCAACTTGTGCATGGTGCGATGGGGATCGGTTGCGATGATGAGGGAGGCCCTTTTACGAACGGAGTGTCGCAGGCTGATGCACGAACGACCGTATGACGACGCGGTAAGTGGATGGGAATAGTTCGGGTCGACGCTCATACTGGCGTCTGTCGTTGGGCTGCTCGCTATGTTGCCGCGACAATGCTGCTGGCAACTGTGGGCCTGCCGCTCGGTCTGCATGCACAGCAACTTGCGCGTTGTGAAGCGAGCAGGAGCGTGCGCACCGTTGCGTTTGTCGGAAGTCCGTACTTCGCTGATGCGACGATGGCCGGTGCCATTGTCACGCGCGGGGGTTCGCTTTTCGCGCGCATCTTGCATCGCGGTTTGCCCTGCGTCGACACGTTGGAAGTGCGACGCGATGCGCTGCGCATAGCCGTGCTGCATCGCCAAGCCGGGTGGTTTTTGGCGACAGTGATGCCGCGCCTGGTGCCAGGTGGCAAAGGGTTACGTATTGTGTTTGACATCATACCTGGGGTTCAGGCAAAGCTCGATACCGTGAGCATTACCGGCTTGCCGCCAACGCCGACCGGACGTTCACCATTTGACGTGAGCCTGCGCGCACTGAAGGGAAAACGTTTTGATCGCGTGAAAACCGACAGCGTCGTGGAAACCGTGGTCGCGCGATTGCGCGATGTCGGTTACGCACGAACGGGCCGACCCGAGAATCGCATCCTCATTGATACTGCCACGGCGAAGGTCGCACTTTCGGTCGTCTTTGCGCCCGGACAGCGGTTAACCATCGGCGCGATCCATGTGCTGGTCGACGGTGTCGACACGGCGCGCACGCACGTGGATTCAGCGGGCGTCATGTCTCTGATTGGTCTTCGTGCTGGGAAGCGCTACAGCGCGTCGGGCATTGTCGACGCCCAACGGGATTTGTATCGCACCGATGCATTTCGGCTCGTGCTGATTGACACGGTGGCCGGGAAGACTGGAGCAGCCGCAGGCGGGGACTCCCTGATCGATTTGCGCATCTCGGTGGCGGAAGCACGCACGCGCAATGCGCGTGTTGGACTCGGCTGGGCAACGCAAGATTGCATTCGCGTACAAGGGCGCGTTACGGATCGAAGTTTTCTCGGCGTGGGTCGCCGCGTCGAGCTCAATGCGCGCGCGTCAAAGATTGGCGTGGGATCGCCGGTCGGTTTTGCGCCGGGATTGTGTTCAACCCAAGTGCGAACGGATCAATTCAGTCAGAAACTCAACTACTATCT
>JAYTTR010000258.1:0-7356 GCA_043744935.1 Gemmatimonadaceae bacterium | reverse complement strand
CACTGCCGCAAGCGCGCGTGGTGTACGGCACGTACGGACGTCTCAACGCCGCGCACGACAACGTCGTATTGCTTCCGTCGCATTACATGGCCAATCATCACGGCTACGAATGGCTCATCGGTCCGGGGCTCGCCCTCGACACCGCGAAACTGTATCTCGTGGCGACCGAATTGTTTGGCAACGGCGCATCGTCGTCGCCGAGCAATACGCCGGAGCCGTTGCATGGACCACGATTCCCTGTCACGAGCATTCGGGATAACGTCGAAGCGGTGCATCGACTGCTCGTTGATGAACTCAAGGTACAACATCTGCGCGCCGTGATTGGATTTTCGATGGGCGCGCAACAGGCGTTCCAGTGGGCGGTGAGTTATCCAGCGTTTGCGGATCGCATCGTCGCGACGTCAGGCACGGCCAAAACGTACGGGCACGGCATTATCAGACTCGAGGGACAGATTGCCGCACTAACCGCGGATCCATCGTTCAACGCGGGCGACTACGTTGCGCCGCCCAAGGTTGGCCTGGAAGCGTTTGGTATGGTGTGGGCTGGCTGGCTCTACTCGCAGGAATGGTGGCGCCGAGAGTTGTGGCGCACGAATACGGCGCCCGGCACAACCTTCGAGCAATTCATGCAGAGCATGCGTACGCGCTTTAGCGCTGATGCGAACAACTACATCTTGCAAGCGCGCACGTGGGAAAAGCACAACGTTGGCGACACGCCGGGGTTCAACGGCGATGTCGAAAAAGCATTGCGATCAATCACAGCACCTTTGCTGTACATGCCGTCCGAAACCGATTTGTATTTCCCAGTCGGTGACGCTCAATACGAAGCGCAATTCATCCCGCGCGTACAATTCACACCCATTCCATCATTGTGGGGACATCCAGCGGGAGCAGCCGCAAGCCCAGCCGACAAAAAATTTCTGAACGAAACGATCGCCAAGTTCTTGGGACGTTAAAACAGGTATGACATCCTCTCAAAGACCCGTCTGCCTCATCACCGGCTCGGCATCAGGCATCGGCGCGTCGTGCGCTGCATTTTTCGCTCGCGGTGGTTGGGACGTCGGCATCTGCTATCTCGATGACGCAACACGCGCCGACGCCGAGTCCGTAGCGCAGGAATGCACCGCACTCGGCGCTCGTGCGTTTGTGCAAATGCTCAATGTGACGAGATACGAAGACTGCATGCGTGCAGCCAACGAGATCGCAGCACAGTTTGGTCACCTCGACGCGCTTTTGAACTGTGCGGGTACGACACGATTTATTCGACATGCCGACCTCGACGCGCTCACCGCCGACGAGTTTACTCGCACATACGACGTGAATGTGATCGGTACCTTCAACATGACGAAAGCATGTACTGATGCGTTGCGCCGAAGCGGTCGCGGATCGGTCGTCAATATCTCGTCGATTGCCGGACTGCATGGCGTCGGCTCATCGGTCGCATATGCCGCCTCCAAAGGTGCAGTGAACACGCTCACCCTGTCATTGGCGCGCGCGCTTTCTCCCGAAATACGCGTCAATGCCATTGCGCCCGGGTACGTGGCCGGCGGACTGCCGAGCCGCGTCCTTGATGCGGCGAGTCTCGAAAGAGTGGAGGCGACGTACATGCAAACGCAGGCGTTGCCGCGACTTCTGCAAACAGAAGAAGTTGCGTCACTCGCCTTCTTTCTCATCGCGCACGCGCCGGGCATGACGGGCGAAGTTGTGCGACTCGACAACGGACTCCACCTCCACGCGCGATGACAGCACCACGCGTTGGATTCATCGGCACGGGACTGATCGGAACGCCGATGGTAGAACGATTGCTCGAACGCGAGCTCTCAGTCACAGTGTGGAATCGTACGGCGGGTAAACTCTCGCCACTTGCTGATGCGGGCGCGCTCGTCGCCGCATCGCCACAGGCATTGGTAAGCCAAGCCGACATAGTTTGTCTCTGTCTCACCGACACGAATGCGGTGAACGAGGTGATGTTTGGTTCGACGGGCATCGCCGCTCATATGCGCACCGACCAGGTGCTCGTGGATTTCTCGAGCATCGCGCCCGATGGCACGGTGGCAATGGCCGCCAAGCTACGTGAACTCGGTAACGTTGGTTGGATTGACGCACCGGTGTCTGGCGGACTGCCTGCTGCACGTGCTGGTCGGCTAATTATCTTCGCTGGTGGTGATGCGTCGGACATCGCGCGCGCCACACCAGTATTCGACGCGCTGGCAATGCGCGTCACGCACATGGGCGGGCAGGGCGCCGGACAACTCGCCAAGACGTGCAATCAGATGATCGTTGCCTGCAACAACCTGGTCATCGCTGAAATGCTGGCATTCGCTGCGAAGGCCGGCATTGATGCAGACCGCTTGCCCGATGCGCTCGCCGGCGGTTTTGCAGATTCACTGCCGTTGCAGATTTTTGGCAGACGCATGGCGCGACACATCACAACGCCAAAGATTGGCGCCATAGCGACGTTTCGCAAAGATATCGATCAGGCGGTGCGCTTGGCCAACGAACACGGTGCGTTCGCGCCAATGACAACATGCGCCGCCGAGCTGTATCGAGCGGCGGCTGAACGTGAGGACGTCGGAGCCGACGCGGACATTGCGCGAATTATTCAGATGTTCGAGCAACGCCGCAACGCGTCGCAAACGTGAACCGCGCATGACGAGAAAATTTCGTTCTGCGACCATTTACGACGGCACACTTCGCGCCCCCACGCGCAGTTTTCTCTACGCACTCGGCCAGGACGACGACGAGATCACGCGTCCGCATATTGGTGTGTTTCATACCGGCGGCGAGATGAGCCCGTGCAATCTCAACCTGCGTGATCAGGCACAGCACGCAAAAACGGGTATCTACGCGAGCGGAGGCATGCCGCATGAATGTCCGGTGGTGTCCGTATCTGATGGGTTGTCAATTGCGCATTCGGGCATGCGCTTCTCCCTCGTATCGCGAGAGCTGATTGCCGACAGTGTGGAAGCGTCGGTGCGGGGACATCAATGGGATGGCATTTTCGGCATCGGCGGATGTGACAAGAATTTGCCAGGTCTCATGATGGGGATGGTGCGCTGCAATGTGCCGAGTGTATTTGTGCACGGTGGGTCGGCGTTGCCCGGGCAGTTTCGTGGACGCGATACAAATATCGGCGAAACGTACGAAATGATTGGCAAAGTGCTTGCTGGCAGTGCGACGCTCGACGACTTGACTGAAATCAGCCACGCGTGTTTGCCCACCGCTGGATCGTGCGCAGGGCAGTTCACGGCGAATACCATGGGCATGGTGTCGGAGGCGATAGGTCTTGCACCGTTGGGTTCGAGTATGGTGCCCGCGGTCTTTAGTGAACGCGCACCGCTGCTGCGTCGTGCTGCCGCGTCGCTCATGCGTGCTGTTTTCGGTGACGCGCCATTGCCACGCGATGTGGTGACCAGACGATCGTTGGAAAACGCGTGCGCGGTAGTATCAGCGACTGGTGGGTCAACCAATGCCGCGCTGCACATCCCGGCCATCGCACACGAGGCAGGCATCGCGTTTCATCTCGACGATGTCGCAGAAGTGTTTGCGCGAACGCCGCTTCTTGCGGACCTGCAGCCTGGGGGCCGATACCTCGCGCGCGATTTGTATTACGTGGGCGGTGCAGGTGTGGTGATGCGTGAATTGCTTTCGGCAGGGTATCTGCACGGCGATGCAATGACGTTTACAGGCCGCACGCTTGCCGATGAATTGCAATCGGCGGCGGTGCCGGATGGCGACGTGGTACGCGAGGCCGCCCACGCGATTTCGGCTACGGGCGGAGTGACTGTTCTCAAGGGCAATCTCTGTCCTAACGGTGCCCTGCTCAAGACAGCTGGTTTGACCACGCTCATCCATCGTGGTCCTGCACGCGTGTTTGAATCTGAAGAGCACGCGCAAGCCGCAGTGCGTGATCGCCAATATCAGGCTGGCGATGTAATTGTGATTCGGAACGAAGGACCGCGTGGTGGTCCGGGTATGCGTGAAATGCTCGGTATCACGGCGCTCATTTACGGACAAGGACTAGGCGCTTCCGTCGCGCTACTCACCGATGGACGATTCTCGGGCGCGACCCGCGGATTATGCATTGGACACGCTGGACCTGAGGCAGCTGATGGCGGTCCGATTGCCGCATTGCGTGACGGTGACGTCATTGATATTGATGCGCGTCCGGAGATGCGTCGAATTTCTGTTGCGCTCAGTGACGCTGAGTTGAATGACCGACTCATGTCCCGCACGGTGCGTCCGGTCGTACGCGGCGGTGTTCTGGAAAAATATGCGCTGACCGTGCGTCCCGGACACGTTGGAGCGGTGACGCATTCTGGCGGTGTGGTTTGGGAACGCGACGATGAAATCGAAACCACCTCTCCGGAATCCTGATGAGCACACTGTTGTTGTCCGAACACGACGTGCGCGCGCTGTTGCCGATGTCCGAATGCATTGACGCGATGGAAGGCGCGCTGCGCAGCGTTGCGGAAGGAAGCGCGGTGTTACCGTTGCGAACGGTGGTACGGTTGGCCGACACCAACAATGCATTTGCAACCATGCCTGCGATTCTGGGCACTGGTCGCTCGGCGTCGATTGGTGCGAAGGTGATCACGGTGTTTCCCGGCAACGACGCCACGTCGTTTGATTCACATATCGGCGTTGTGCTGCTCTTTGACGCCGAACATGGAACGCTGCTGGCGATTGCTGATGCATCGAGTATTACCGCCATTCGTACCGCCGCGGTGTCGGGCTTGGCCACCCGGGTACTTGCAAATGCGGAGGCGAGTGAGCTCGCGATTTTGGGAGCGGGTGTGCTAGCCATGCCGCATCTCGACGCGATCTGCGCCGTGCGACCGATTCGGCGCGTGCGTATCTGGAGTCGCTCCGGCAGCGAGCGCGGTAGTCGGGCACAGACGCTTGCGACGCGCGCTCGTGAAAAACACAGGATTGATGTGGTGGTGTGCGACAATGTCGAAAACGCCGTCATCGGAGCGCATGTGATTTGCACGATCACCTCGGCGCGTACGCCAATTCTCGAAGGACGCTGGCTGACGCCCGGCGCTCACATCAACGCGGTTGGGGCATCACTCGCGAGTGCGCGCGAGTTGGACACAGACGCCGTCGTTCGGTCGCGGTACTACGCGGATCGTCGTGAGTCGACGATGGCCGAAGCAGGTGACTTTCTTATCCCGCGCGCGGAGGGAGCAATTGATGATGCACATTTACGCGGCGAACTTGGGCAAGTGCTGCTTGGCACCGTGATCGGTCGTACGACATCTACCGATATTACACTGTTTAAATCACTGGGTTTGGCCGTTGAAGACATAGCCGCAATACGTCATGTGTACGAGCGCGCGTTGGCAAATGGCAAAGGAACTGTGGTCGATCTAGGTGGGCATCGAGAATAATAGAGTGCGCCCGTACACGCGCGTGATTAGTCGCGCACCCGCTGCGGCTTCGTGAATTCAGTGCCGAACAGGCGATCCCAGTACCGCATCGTGACGCCATAGTTCGTTTCGGGAAAGGCGTGGTGAATGCGATGCTGCGATTGCAAATGCCGGTACCACGCGAATGGCAATTTGTAGTGATGCAAACTGTGATGCATCAACCCGTACGCAACGAATCCCACAAACCATCCCGCAAGCAGTGAGGACAGTCCGTGCAGACCGAAGTAGCCCGCGACAACCAATTGAATTGGCACAAATACGAGGGGCGTGACAAACCACGGCATGGCGATGTACAGCGAGGGGTCGACGTGATGTTTTTCGTGCCCTTCTCGGGTCAGATTGATGCCAACGTTGTGATACATCCACCGATGGAACGTGTATTCCGTGAGCGTCCATGCAAAGGCGCCGAGTGTGAACATCACAAACGCAGTTGTTCGTGCAAGCGCATGATGCGTAAGATCGAACCCGAGGAAGAAAGTCGCCAAACTCAGATCTATGATGTACGTAGACCAATAGTTGATTTTCGATTCGGAAACGCGTTCGGTCCAACGGTACAGTGCGCCCATATGTGCGTTGAGGTCAGGGTTGCCATACATCCTCATGCCCGGCCGCTACGGTACGGGCGTAACCATCTTGTTACGATAAGTATAAGGTCCGGTGACGGTTGTCGCCTCTCTCAATGCCAAGCGGCTCGTGCTGGCATCATACCTGCACGGTGCGTGGCTAGTCGTTTAGGCCCTTGCTCGTCACCGCAGTCATTTAAATGTAAGGAGGCTCGATGCCGCTCAAAATCACTGATCTTCATTCGCTCATGGTCCATGAGCGCAAAGACCTGAACGCTGAGCACCAGCTCTTGGAGGCGCTCCCAAAGTCGACGAAGCTGGCAATGACGAAAATCAACGATGGGGCGGTCAATGGTTAGCCGTATACATTCGGACTAGGGCCGGAGCACTCTATGCGCACCATCGTACAGCTCTCGGACCTGCATTTTGGCACAGTTCTCGACGAGACGCTCACTCCGCTCCTGAATGTGGTGCGAGCACTGCGGCCCGACCTGACCATCGTCTCCGGCGATCTGACGCAGCGCGCCAAGGAGCGACAGTTTCGTGAGGCTCGGGAGTTCATCGATCAATTGCCCCAGCCTCGTCTTGTCGTTCCAGGGAATCACGACGTGCCCCTCTACGACATCGTGCGACGCTTTGCTGCGCCACTCGCGCGTTACACAAAATTCATCAGCACTGATTTAGCGCCGACATATATCGACGATGAAATTGCGGTCGTCGCCCTGAACACAGCGAGGTCGTTCGTCGTGAAGGGCGGACATATCAGCGACGCGCAAGTCGCGATGGCGACGCGTGCATTCAGGCAACTGCAGTATGGACAGGCGCGGATCGTCGTGACCCATCATCCATTCGATATTCCGCTGGGTTTGTCCGGCGTCGCTATCGTACGCGGCGCCTCCGCCGCTATGCATGCCTTTGCCGAAAGCGAAGTCGATCTGTTCATGGCGGGGCATTTGCACCTGGTCCATTTTGCCAGCACAAGTCGTTTTGTGCCGAGTTACAATGCGCCGATCGTTGGCGCAGGAACGGCGACATCGACCCGCGCGCGCGGCGAGCCTAATTCATTTTTTGAGTATCGAATTGAACATCGCCTCATCAGGGCCATCGTCCATACGTGGCAGTCCGATCGTGGTGCATTTACAGTTACGTCCGAACATGAATTCACGCGTCAATCGCAAGCAAAGTTCATTGACGGCGAACCGTACGCTCCTTCATGAACGATATCCGTCCCATCACGGCGATCATACTGAACGCAGGATCCGGCGAGGGTGCTGCTGAATCTGCGCGCGACACGCTGCAGTCGTTTTTCGCTGCGGCAGGCCACGATGTCACGGCAACCCTCGTGCAATCGAGCGGCGCCC
>JAYTTR010000257.1:0-7358 GCA_043744935.1 Gemmatimonadaceae bacterium | reverse complement strand
ATGACGAAGATCGTGGAGAAGCCCACCACGCCAATTTCGAAGCGCGCGAACATTGGGTTGTACTACATCAAGAATTGGGAATTGTTGTATGAAGGCATTGATCACGTCCTCAAGCAGCCGCCCAACAAAGGCGAGTATTATCTCACTGACGCGTTTCAGTACATGATCGACCAAGGTGCGCGCATCAAAGTGGTCGACGTTGAAGGCTGGTACGATGCCGGACAGCTGGAGACGCTGCTTGAGACGAATCGTGTCATGCTCGAGAAAGGACGCGCGCGCCGACCAGCACAGCTGGGCGCAGGAGCAACGATTGTCGAACCCGTGTACATCGAGGATGGCGTAACGATCGAACATGCAACCGTTGGACCGAACGTGTCGATCGGAACGGGCAGTACGGTGCGTCATGCGACGCTGCGAGACGCCGTCATTGGCGATCGCTGCGAGATCGCCGACGCTACGCTCCACCATTCGTTTCTGGGCGACCATGTTGTGGTCCACGGGGTGAAAGGGTCGCTCAACGTTGGCGACAATTCCGAAATCCGCTGTGTGCCATGAGCGATGCACTTTCACGCCGCGATCTGTTAACGGGTGCTGCTGCGGCACTCGCGGCGTCCGCGATCACGACGACGCCGGCGCGACTGTTTGCGTCCACCGACGCGTGGCGTGTAGACCTCACACCGCCCGCGCCACCTGACGCCACGCGCATGATAGGCGTGCCCTTCGAGAAGCGTGACGTTGTGCGCATCGCCATCGTTGGCACCGGTCTTCGAGGACGGTCGACCCTCGGTGAATTTCTTGCCATTGAGGGCGTGCGCATCGTCGCGCTGTGCGATGTCGTTGAAGAAAAGGCGAAACAGGCTGCGGCCATGGTCGTCAAAGCCGGTCAAGCTGAACCAGCACTGTACACCAGAGGCGATCGTGATTTCGAGCGGTTGCTGCAACGTGACGACATCGACTTTGTATATACTGCTACGCCGTGGCTGTGGCATACGCCGGTCGCGCTGGCCGCGATGCGCGCGGGCAAGCACGTTGGCAGCGAAGTAGCAATTGGTAGTTTGATCGCCGACTTGTGGGAGCTCGTTGACACGTCAGAAAAAACACGTCGTCACTGCTTGATGATGGAAAATTGTTGCTATGGCAATAGCGAACTGACCGTGTTGCAGATGGTGCGGCAAGGAGTCTTTGGAACGCTGCTGCATGCGGAAGCCGCGTACCTGCACGATCTGCGCGAGATTCTCTTCGAGGATCGCGATGAAGGGCTCTGGCGTCGTCTCCCGCACACGCAACGCAACGCCAATTTTTATCCAACGCATGGACTTGGCCCGGTCGCGCAGTATCTCGGCATTCATCGCGGTGATCGTTTCGACTTTATGGTATCGATGGCGTCCCCGGAGGCCGGACTCAGCGAGTTTCGCGAGCAGCATATCGCAAAGGATAGCGTGAAATGGAAGGAAAACTATAAGTGCGGCGATGTAAATTCGTCGTTGGTGAAGACGGCCCTTGGACGCACAATTTTGCTGCAGCATGACGTCGTCAATCCACGACCGTACTCGCGTTTGAATAACCTGCAGGGCTCGAAGGCCATCTTCAACGACTATCCGCCGCGCTTGTATATCGACGGCGCCAAAAGTGGCGAGAAATGGACCGCGCTCGACGATTTGCACAAGCAATACGAACATCCGCTCTGGACCGCAGTGGGCGATCTCGCGCGCAAGAACGGCGGCCACGGTGGCATGGATTTCATCATGTGCTATCGACTCGTGCAATGTTTGCGCGAGGGACTTGCCCCAGACTTCGACGTTTACGATGCCGCAGCTTGGAGCGCGCCATTTCCGCTCAGTGAGGAGTCAGTGCGGAAGGGTAGCGCGCCCATAAAATTCCCGGACTTCACGCGTGGTGCGTGGCGCGGGACGGCGGCAGCCAACGGCGCATGATTCAGACGGCCGCCATCATGGCACGCGGGCTCGGCACACGTATGCGGCGCAGCGATGCCGCAGCGCTCGTCGACGGCGCGCAGGCAATGGTGGCGGACAGTGGCGTGAAGGGCATGATCCCGATACGTCGACCGTTTCTCGAATACATTATTTCGGCGCTTGCCGACGCGGGGATTTCGCGCGTCGTGTTGGTGCTCGGGCCGGAGCACGATGCTGTACGCGAGCATTTTACCGTGCGGGTGCATCCAACGCGCGTCCGTCTGACGTTTGCGTTGCAGGCGGAAGCACTTGGCACCGCAAACGCAGTAGTTGCTGCGGCAGCGACGATTGACGAAACATCGTTTCTCGTGCTCAACGCCGACAACTACTATCCCATCGACGCGTTGCGCGCCCTCGCGGCCGATGAACGCGCAGGCACGATTGCGTTTGATCGCGATGCCCTCGTGCACACCAGCAACATCGATGCGGCGCGCTTGCAAACGTTTGCTGTGCTTGAAGTAAGCGATGATGGTCGATTGCTGGGTATTGCAGAAAAACCGGATGGCGCGCTCGACGTCGCATCGCCCGCAGCGCGTTGGGTGGGCATGAACTGTTGGGTCGTCACGCCAGAGATTGTTGATGCGTGCCGACGCGTTCCGCGGTCAACGCGCGGCGAGTTTGAGCTACCGGAAGCCGTCGCGATGGCGTTGCGAGAAGGAGTGTCCATCCGCGCAATTCGAATTGCAGCGCCAGTGCTCGATTTGTCGAACCGCTCTGACATTGCTGCGGTCGCCCAACGCCTTGCGACCATCGTGCCTGTACTATGAGTGCAGCGGCACCAATCACACCCACGCTGCTTCGACTCTCGCTTGAGGACGCGCGTTTGAGACCGCGCGCCAGTAACGCGTACGCGAGACTGCTGGTCGAGGCGCATCGTGCGCTGGACGATGGCAACGTGCCCATGGACGAACGGCGTGTGTGGATTGTTCCGGGTCGCATCGAAGTGTTGGGCAAGCACGTCGACTACGCAGGTGGGCGATCCTTGTTGTGTGCTGCTGAACGAGGCATCGTGCTGGTTGCGCGAGCACGAGCTGACAGTACGCTGATTGTCCGTGACGCGCGGCGCCGAGAAGCGCTGTCGCTGCCGTTCGGAAAAGTGCCGCAAGGGTCGTTGCCATGGACCGTCTACCCGCGCACGGTTGTGCGACGTCTCCTGCATAATTTTGGCGACACGCTGCTCGGCGCTGACGTAGCAATCGCGAGCAACCTACCGCCTGCGGCGGGTGTGTCGAGTTCGAGCGCGTTGATTGTTGGGCTGACGTTGGCCATGGCGTCGCTTTCGAACTTGTCATCGCTGCCACAGTGGAATGCAGGAATTCCTGACCGCACCGCGCTGGCTGGCTACATCGGCGCATTGGAAAACGGTGCGGACTTTGGTGTCCTTGCCGGCGAGCGCGGCGTTGGCACGATGGGTGGTGCGCAGGATCAAACGGCAATTCTGTGCAGCAGCGCTGGCCAGCTCGACATGTTCTCGTGGGCACCCGTGGTCCACGAGCAATCGGTGTTGTGGCCGAGTGAGTACATCTTTGCTATTGGTGTGAGCGGCATTATTGCGGCGAAAACGGGTGCGGCAAAGGAGCGCTGCAACCGTGTCGCTCGTACGGCGCATCGCATCGTTGCATCGTGGAATGAAACGCATGGTGCGGGTGCACGAACGTTGGCGGAAGCATTCGTGCAAGCCGGCGGTGGTGCCCGAGGTGACGAAATTCCCGCGCTTTTGTTGGACGCAGCGCAACGTGGCGCGGATGACGAATTTTCGGCGACACAGTTGGATGCACGCGTGCGACAATTTCACGCGGAAGCATTTGAACTGGTGCACAGCGCCGCTGAAGCACTGGAACGGCGTGATCTCGAAACGTTTGGTGCATTGGTTGCGCGTTCGCAACGCGGTGCTGAAGAGGCGTTGGGCAATCAGATTGCCGAGACGGTGCACTTGGTGGAATATGCGCGCGCGTTGGGCGCAGTTGCCTCAAGTTCGTTTGGCGCGGGCTTTGGCGGGAGTGTGTGGGCAATGGTCCGCGCCGATGAGGCAGACCGATTTCTTGGGCGGTGGCGTGATCGCTATTTGCAAATGCATCCAGGCACGACGCATCGCGCGCAATTCTTTACATCGGCGCCGGGTGCACCGGCGTTTGAGATGACGGGAGAATAGGGGTTAGAGACTAGGAGTTAGGGACTAGGGATGGCGACGCAAGCGCGACAACAATTGCTAGCGCGCGGGCAATGCCGCGCATGCCATCTGTATTGTCGTACCACTCGTGCAACGAGTGGGCACCGCCACCGCGTCCACCGGCACCAATCGTAATGGCGGGAATGCCGCGTGATAACGGAATATTTGCGTCCGTCGATGCCGTTGCAGATACTGGTTTGCACGCTTGCCACCGGGTCGCCGATGCCGCGAGCTCGACCAGCGGATGCGTTGATGCGAGAGAACCACCGGGACGCTCCCCAAGCGTAATAATCTCCGCGCGAAGCGCTGCGTCCTGTATGGCTTGCCCGTGCACAGTCACGTTGCTTGACGCGTCGGCGATGACATTGTGCACGATGCGCCGGACGTCGTCCGCGGTGCTGGCAAGCGCGCGTGCGTCCGTCGATCGCATGTCGAGATCGAACCACGCATCAACGGGAATGGATGTGAGTGATTCACCACCACTCAGGCGACTGATGGTGACGGCGACCATCGGGGCATGCTGTGCACCAAGTCGTGCAATGGCCGCCATCGCGGTCGCCATGGCGTGAATTGGATTCGGTGTGCCGTAATCCACCCAACTGTGCCCGCCTGCGCCCGTAATGCGAACACGCAATCGTAACGATCCAAGGGCGTAGTGCGCGATCGCGGTGTCGCCCGGTCCATCTAGAACCACGGTCGCGATTGGCGTACCCATCCCGCGCTGCGCACGGTCGTCGAAATAGTGTCGCGCGCCGCGCAAATTCCCTTCACCTTCTTCACCAACCGTCGCGACAAGTTCGATCGGCCGTTGCAAGAGGCACGATACGTCAGGTGCTTGAAGCGCTTCAGCGAGTGCCAACAATGCGGCCAACCCGCGCCCATTGTCGCCGATGCCGGGGCATTGCACCTGTGACCCAACGGTCGTGGCAACGAGCGGTGTACGCGCGTCGAAGACCGTATCAAGATGTGCGAGACACACCACCGCACTCGCGTTGTTGTCGACACCGCGCGGATGCAGCAGTGTGCGCACGTTTCCGACCGCGTCCACGACCACATTGCGCGATCCGTTTGCACGCAGGGCATTGGCGACGAATTGCCCTCGAGGGGCTTCTGCCCCGGTTGGTGCTGCAACACTGGCAATGAGGACTTGTTGACGCAGTACGTATGCGTCAGTGGCGTGAAGTCGCCGCACGGCGCCACTCAACCGCTGCCATCCGGCCCATGCCGCACCTTCAGTCACGCTACGTCGAACGTTCAATGATTGTCAGCAGCAGCGCGAGCCAGGTCTACTGTAGCGATCAACGAGTCGCTCGCGCTCAAAATCGGACGCACTCAGCGGCACTTGCTCCGGATGCTGCACCGTCATGTGCGCCAGATACGTGTCGTAATCAGGAACGCCGATGATGCGACGGAGTACCGCGGCGCAGCGCTTGAGCACCGTGTCATCGGCCGTGGATCCGAGTGGAGTGGCTGACATATCGTGACGGTTTGTCCGGGAAGGTGATGCTGGTGTGACGCGCAACAAGATGGCGCGTAGGAAATCTGCAGGCGGGCCCGCATTTCGGGAGAGGGTGCCCACCACCAGATAACTTCGGAATATGACCCAAACTGCATCATCCCCGCAGTTCAAGGCACTTGCATGGACGCTCTTGCTGGTCATCGCGGCCCTTACGACTGGTACGGCGGCCACCGTCTACGTGTCCGGAGATGCCGCACGCCGCATCAACATTTCGGAGATCAATCGATCGCTGCGCACCCATCCAAACGCGCGCTATGAGGCACTAGATCGAGCACATCGGCAAATCGACGCGGCCCGATTGCTGATGGACTCAGTACTCGCGCCACTCGGTGTGTCGCATGACTTGGATTCCATCTCGTTACGTCGCATGGTAGCGTTGACGAGCCGCTCCACTCGGCCTCATGCCAACGTTTGGATTGCCGTTGGCGACGCTCCGCAGCCCGGCGACTCAACAAATCTCCAACTATTCCGTACGTGGGCGCGCGCGACTCGCTTGCCGAATTTCTGGGGATATCGCGTTGGCTTTGACGGAGTGCACACCTTCAACGACCTGCCGATTCGATCGATGCAGGTATTGAAGCGATTTGTGATCGCGAACGAAACGTCGGCAGATTCCGCCTTGCAACGCGGCGATGTTGCAACCGCAATGATACGTGCGCGCGAGAACATTGGAGCCGCGCGGCAATTGGTCGATCAGCCGAGCACCATGGATGTATTGGTGGGACGCGTTCTCCTCCAGCGCGGTGCGCGACTTCTGGCTCGCGTCGCCAATGCCTCGCACGACAGTCTTGCGCACACGGCGGCTCTGCGGCTTGACACTGTCGCGCAAATAGTGTTGCGGCGTTTTGAGTTTCAACGCGCCATCGCACTCGGTGTTGATGCGAGCGATCAACGGCTCCGCGCCCTGGCCGCAGATCGCACCTTGCACCCGGCACTACGATTGAATGCACTAGACGGCGAAGTGCGAGGTGCTTGCTTGCGGAGCGATGAAATGCTGTCGGGTCCATCCGACGCGCGGCGTGCGACACTTGAAACGCTGCTCATTGCCGTCGCCGATATTCCCCGAGCGTCGGAGCTTGCCCCACTCTATCGTCAGTCGCTCGAACAATTTGCAACGCCTGCGCACGTCGACTTCGTAGACTCGGATTTGCGCGGATTGGACAAATTCGTCTCAAACTTCCGCTGGATTATCCCTAAAATAATTCGCGATCGCGTACGCTGGTGCCAAGTAATCCAATAGCCACGCAACACCGCGTTGCATGGCTATTGAAGGCGCAGTTCGAACGGGAAGTTCGCGCTCGTACTTACGCTGCTTGGTCCAGCATCTTCGTGCGCTGATACGGCACTTCACTCGACTTGGCAGGCTTTCGACCACTAATGACGGCGTACCACTCGCTGATTGAACACGCGAGGATCACGATCACGGAAACCAAGAAGAAAGCGGCAACTGCGGCGTCAAGATGATCGTTGAAAATCATGCGATTCGCCGCCGCGACGCTCTTGATCGACGCCGGCAATGTGTTGGACGCGATTTGACTTTCGATCAGTCGTGCATGCGACAGAAACCCAAGTTTCGTCTCAGCGGAGAAGATCTTCGTGAGGCCGGCGGTAAAGGTGACAATGGCCAGCCACGTCATCGGAAGCAACGTGACCCACGCATGCCGAGCCTTGCCCATCTTCACAATGACCGTCGTGC
>JAYTTR010000256.1:0-7367 GCA_043744935.1 Gemmatimonadaceae bacterium | reverse complement strand
ATGAGAAGAAGAAAGGCACGATTTTCAACTTCTCGCTCGATATCGATATGGACGAGGACAAGTTTGCGATGGGCGTCCTCGACATCAATCTCGAAGTGCTGCCCGTCGGGCCAGCGGAAACGTTCAACCTCAAGATTGACGTGCCGGATTTCACGAAACCGAAAGCCGGCGGCTGAGATGGCGGAGGATGAAGCGGACGACGGCGCCGAAAAGAAGCCGATCGATCTTCGTTTCTCGAAGGTGGAGCAAAGTGGCGTTCGCATCGACCGCGATTTGAGCGGCCAAGGCCATTTGGCCCGTGGCAGTTTCACGAACATGTCGAACATGCGCTTCTCCGTTCGTGCGCAACCGCGAACGGAGCTCGACCCGGAGTTACAGGCGCTGCGTCCGGTCGAAGCCACGCAACCCGAGACGCCAGTAACGCCAGTAGCACCCGTCGTCGCACCGCAAGTCGTCGACGTTGAACACGTCGACACCGTAGCGCACAACGGTGTATTTGCAGCGATCAAACGATTGTTTTCCTGAGCGATTGTAACAACTACCAGCACCGAGGAGACGAGCGATGGCGGGCACGTTCAAGCGGGTCATGATCGAAATCGACAGCGTGAAGTTTTATCCGCTGGAGGCGAAGTACGCGCTCACACGCAACTCGAATCAGGTTGGACGTCGCATTGGCGAGTCGCTGGTCGGGCGCGCCTATGTGTGGGTTGATGCCCATGCAATCGACAATATTTCGCAGGCGCATCAGATCGAACTGTGGAAGATGGCCACCGAGACAAAAGATCCGTTGCACAAGGTGTCGATCACGTGGTATTCAGAAGACGGCGACAAAGTGCTCACGAACGCAGAGTTCATGGGCTGGGTCTCGGTCTTCCAGTACAACAATCCGAAGATCTCGGCCATTCCAGGCACCGCTGGATCGATGGGTCAGGAATCGGCTACTGGTACGTCGCAAGTGGGATACAACAATTTGTTGTATCTCGAGCTGGTGGTGGTGCTCGACGAGACGAACGTCACGAAGCACAAGTTCACGAAGTAAGCGCGGGTGCCACTCACGCTTGCCATGCCGCTTGCCCTCGCGCTGGATGGACAACTTCAGCGTGTGGAGCAAGCGGATGCGGTGGCGCAATTGATTGGCGTGATGGCAACCACGAGCCAGTCGTTTTGGCCGCATGCGCCATGGTTCGGATTGCTGGAGCAGTTCGAATCGGCACGTCCGGACGTGCAGGAACACCCGCGGCTCGCCGATGCCATCAACACCGCCTTGCGCGAACTCGGCACCGAAGGGCTGTCGGTGACCACCGTGCGCAACGCACCGGCGCTTTTTGGTGAACGTCATTTCGATCTCATCATGACCGACGCCAGCAACGCGTCGGTATTCCGGCAGGTCAAGGCGTAGCGACGTGCATGTAATCGTACGGGCCGAGATCGGCGGCGTGGTCGCGCTGCGCAACAGCGAGATCGAGCGTCTCGAAATTACACAGGAGCTGTCGACGCACACGCGTTGCCACCTGTTTTTCATGCGAGATCACGACACCGATCTGCACCTCGACATGCTGTTGGGGCAGCCCTTAGTAGTAACGCTGCAGGACGACGTGGGCCTCATGACCGTATTCACGGGATTCGTGCTGGACGGGTCACAGGGACATCAGCTCAATCACGGTTCTGCATTTACACTTGAAGGTATTTCGCAAAGCTGGAGCTTGGAGCGCGAACAAACGGCCTATTATACGGCGAACAAGCTCGCGGACATTGCTGGACGCTTTGGGGCAAAATTGTCGGGCAACGCACCGTCGCGTGAACCTTTGCAATATGTGCAGTTTGGTGAAACCGACTTTGCGTTTCTAGTGCGCGTGGCAGACGATCACGGCATGTTCGTGCGCACGTCCGACCCTCGTCCGGACGTCCGCGGAGGATTTGAAAATATCGGTCTGCCGCTCAAATGGGCGAAAGATTTGATGGCGCTCACAGCATCCTCACGCACGGTCGCGCACAGCGTGAACGGTGCGATGCATCGGCCCGAAGAAAAGCGCGATCATCGCTTTCGCAACGTCCGTAAAACGCCAGAATGGTTGGGCGGCGCGGCGCGTCTGACCACCATTGCCGGCAAGCTCGCTGACAAAGCGTCCAATCAAGGTGCGGGCGGTGTCTTTGAATTGCCCTATCGCAGTCCGCTCATGGCCGATGGGCGGAAAGCGCTGGAGCACGAAAGCGAACGTGCGCTCGGCGCGTCGCTGACGGTGAACGGCACGTCGAACAACATTCGCGTCCGTGCCGGCGACACGATCTTGCTTGAAGAATCGGAACAGTTCGCGTTGCCAACGCAAGGCACGCTCGGCGTCGTCAAAGCGGTGCATGTGTTTGAAGAACAACAGTACAGCAATCACTTCGTCGCCACACCGTGGAGCGGATGGAGCAATGCGATTCGTCCGCCGCGTAATATGGCGCAGGGCTGCGCCACCGGTGAGGTGGTGGAAAACGTGGATCCCTCCAGTCTCGGTCGGCTCCGCGTGCGATTTCGTTGGAATGATGTTGGCGAATCCACGCGTTGGGTGCGCGTCGCATCAACGTATGCGGGCAACGGTCGCGGTCTGCACTTCCTGCCAGAAATTGGTGATGAAGTAGTCGTGGCATTCGAACTCGGCGATCCAGAACGTCCCATTGTGCTTGGCTCGCTCTGGAATGGTGCTGACAAAGCGCCGACGATGGCGGACAACAACGCAAAGCGCATTGTCACGCGGTCGGGCAACACCATTCAACTGTACGACGAGAAAGACGACGAACGCATCGAGATCTATTCGGCGACTGGGCAGTGCTGGGTGCAACTGCACAATAACAAAGGCAAACCCGTCATCACGATTCACTCGGAAGGCGATATTTCGTTCGAAGCGGAGAACGAAATTCGCTTGAAGTGCAAAACGTTTACGCAGGACGTGTCGTCGGACGCGCATCGAAAAATTGGCGGTAACGATACGAGCGACGTGTCAGGCGACTTGTTGTCGAAGGCGGGCGGCAAGCACGCCACCGAGGGCCTCAATGTCGTCGTCAAAGCCAGCCTGCTTCTCGACGCCGTCGCTGGTGGCATTCACTCGATTGTTGGTGCGATGGTGCATATCCAACCGCCCGGCAAGGTCGTGCCGCCCAATCTCGCGAGCGCTCCGGGCAAGAAAAAATCTGCGTGGAAGAAGGGCGAAGTGCCCAAGAAAGGCGATGGTCGAACCAGCGCCGATCCAAAGCACACGCGTTAGGTATTCCGCATGGCAGAACACAGTCCACTCGGCAGTTCGATGCGCGGCGCGGCAGATATTGCGGCCGAAATGCGTCGTGATTTTCAGCGTGCCTTTCAATCGCAGTTTGATCGCGCGCCCATGCAGGACCCGGTACTTGTCACGCTCATGCATGCGTTGTCGGTGCAAGTGGGGCGAGTGTACACGGAGGCCGAGGACAAGTTTCCGTGGCAGGTACTCGATGATTTGATGAATGGCCTCGGTATGCCGCGACTCATGGCGCTGCCGGCACAAACGGTGATCGCATTCAGCAACCTTGATCGGCGTGAACGTATCGGTCCCGACCTGTCGTTGCAGGGCATGACACAGGCAGGCGAACACATGACGTTCGCGCCGGATGTGTCGATCGAGCTCGCACCAACCACGTTGGTTTTTGCCGCCGTTGCAGAAAACCGTCAGTTGCACATCGTGCCCGGCGCCGTGCTGCCCGGTGGCGTTCCCTGGCCGCCCAACAGCGTGCCCTGCGTGGCTGCTGGCGGGCCTCCGGCACTCTTGATGGCCTTCGATGCCGATGCGGCGGGGTTAGGTGGCTTGGGTCTGCACATAAACACTGGCGCCGTCGGACATAAAGTCGCGAGTGCCTTGGAGCGGAGTCCGTGGATATTGCTCGGCGACGATGGAGTTTCGCGTGACGCTGGCACACTGCGCACGACGCCGACGCGCGGCGGTGTCAACATGCTCGAGTGGTTTGACACGCCAGCACAGGACGATGTGGACGATGTCGAAGGTAGCGTGGCAACCGTTGATGTTGGCACCGGACCATTCGGCGACAGTGTCTGGGTGTTTCCGCCAATTCCGCTTGAGAAACGCTGGCGGTCGGCACCACCGCGGGCCTATGCGCTGGCGATCGCGGCGCTATGTCCGGACGATGAAATCGCGTACGTCGAGCGTCGCCTGGTGTGGGTGTTGGTGCCATTGCCTGCGGGCACCGTCGATGTCGCGTCGGCGATTCAAGGCATTACGCTCAACGCGGTCACTGCATCCAACATCGAAGTGTTTGTCGAGCAGGTGACGTTTGATCGCGTTGGGAATGTCGTGGCCATGCGTCCCGAGGGCGACGAGCGGCGACACCTGATGGGCGTATTGAGTGTTGTTGGCGAAAGCGGCACGCGGTACGCGCAAGATGCCGACCTCGACGCGCCATCTACCGCCGGACGTTGGCGTGCCCGCGATGGTCGCATCGAACTACGGCCAGCACGGCGCGCGAGCGGGCGCATCGATGGATTTGCGGTGTTGCGGCTCTTACTGTGCGATGGCGGGCGCGGCAATGGCGTCGAGCCTGGTGCAATTACGCGCATTACTGGATCACTCGAAAACGTAACGGCGCAGGTCGTGAATTTATCCGCGACGCGTGGTGGTGCCTCGCCGCCACCGTACTCCGCCGCGCGGCAGCGGTTCGCTGAACTACTGCGAACGCGCGAACGTGTGGTGACCGTGGCGGACTACGACATCACCTCTCGCGCGTTTGATCCGCGCATCACGACTGTCGTGGTGGATCCGTTGTCCGAAATTGCTGACGGTGCCTTGCGCGCGGTCGATAACGTAATCGTGCGCGCCCCGCGCGCAGAATTTTCCGACCCGGACGCGGATGCAGTACGGTTGCGCGATGGTCTTGAACGGCATCTGGCGCGTCGCGCTGTACTCGGCCGCTCCGTGCGTGTGGTGGTGGAGCTCGACGGACGATGACCGTGACCGAACGTGTTGCGCCGCCGCGTCGGCTGATCATGCCAGACTTTTGCACGCCCATGCGCGGCGTGCGCCAAGATGTCGACTCGGCACTCGCCACGTTGCGACATTTGGCACTGCCTGTCGATCGCGTACGCATCGAGCGTATAGGCGGAGGATGGAAGAAAGGCACAGTGGTCCGACAACAACCCGTGGCGGGAACTGTGCTCGGCGCAACGACGCGCGTGGTGTTGTTCGTGTCGGCACCGGCGGCCGTTGATGCCTTGCCGTATGCAATGCGGCACGAACAAGACGGGCAGTTTGGCGTTGTTGATCTCATGCCCGTGCTCGATGCACCACTCGCAAAACTCGACGTATTCGTGCGCGAAGCGGGTGGGTTTCTCGAGTTGCGACCCGAAGATCCCCGCACCGCGTGGCGCTGGATTCGCGAGATATTTGCGGTGCATCCGAAGTCGTGGCCGGCCGACCGACTGCATGCGCTGGCGCGGTTGCTACCGGCCTTGCACAGCGTGGCCGGAACGGAGAACGGTGTCCGCGTTGCGTTGCGCACCGTCTTTGAACTGCCGGTGGTTGACGTCATCATTACGAAGCGCTTGCTCCCGATGCGCTCTGCATTGCAGACGCGACTGGGAGTACGCAACGGACGTCTTGGTGTCGACGCGGTCATTGGCGACGGCATCACGGCGCTCGCGCATGCACGCGTACACGTAGGTCCGGTCTCCATCGAGCAGTATCTGCAACATGCGACCGCCGAGATGCGCAGCTATCGGAATATTCTTTACGATCTAGTGCTACCGTCAGCAATACTGCGACCCGTTGAAGAACGATGGAGCGTCACGCCACCTGAGCGAGGTTGCGTCATTGGCGGGACTTCCGCCGCCGTTCGACTGGGTATCAATTCTCGACTGATGCCAACACCAACAGGACACACCGCGTGACGGATGACGTTGCACGACTGAAATCGATCAACTGGACAACGGGCATGCTCCTTTCACCGGAGCATTTCCGGCGACAGGATGCGTACTTCGACGAAACCATCGGCTGGTTGCTTCGCTACTCCTTGCCGGGCGTGGGTCTGGTCGGTGGTGGTATTCGCCTTCCGACAGGGGAACGCGGGCTCGGCAAGTTCGATCCGCGCGTCGACATTTATGATGACGGTACCTTGCTGCGCGTCTCCGTGCTTGAAGCGCGTGGTCTCACCATGCTCGGTGAGCTCGTCGACATCGCACAGGGCAGTGCGGTCCGTCTGGAAGTCGCAAAGTCGAGTCTCGCTGGATTGACCGAACTCCTCGTGTTTGTGGTACACACTGGCAATCGTGAGGAAGATCCGGCAAGCATTGGCCGTGACGATGCAAACCCGACGCAGGCGGCCTATCGTCGCGCGGGATATCGTGTGCAGCTGGGCGTCAATGCCGACACGCTGCCACATGCCCTGTGTGTTGGACGGTTACGCCGCGTGAACGAATCGCTCGGATTTGAACTCGATGGTCGATTCATCCCGGCCTGCTCCACGTTGCTCGGCCACAGCACATTGTTTGCTGCGTGGTTGCGCACGCGCACTGAAATCGTGACGCTCTCGCAGCACTATGCGGCATTGCATCGACAAACGGCGCAGTACGCAGAACAAATCGCGCGACGTGGCGTGGACCCACGACATGATCGCGATATTCTCGCGTTTGTCGAGCGTGCCGTGCTCGCACTCGACCATTGCGCCTATGAGTCGTCCGAACCGACCATCACACCCGATCAGTATTTTCGCGAAATCGAACGTGCGGGTCGACGTGTGGCACTTGGACTTGATCTCAGCGAGAGCACGCGCTTGTACTTTGCCGAACTCGGTCAGGCCGATGCCAGTTACGGCACGTTGCTCGAAGAGGAACGAGAACTTTTGGTGCGCCCTCGGGAAACGGCGCAAGCGACTGATCTTGCAATCGCCGTTTCTCGTGCCGAAACCACCTTGTCGCGTTTGCGTCGCCTGGTCGAGGCGCTTGAAGCACGGTACATCGACTTCCGCGTGAATCGTTCGGTGGAGTCACTCCGTTTTCTGCTGGACGGCGACGGTGAACAGTTCTACCTGTCGGTGGCCACGCCGGGACATCCGCAGCGCGATCTCGAGACGCTGACGTTCGTGTTCGGACAGCTCAGTCTTGCCTCACGACAACGCTATCGTTTGGTATTTCTCGGCGAGCCTGACGCTTCCGCATGGCAACCGGGCGATACGTTTCGCGCCGACATTCGCATCAATCCTGGACACAACGATTCTCGGCCGATGTCCCGCGAAATCGTGTGCGTGCTTCCGTCGCAACGGAATTTTTCGACAGACTTTGAGCCGGGTGAGGACATCGCCTCCGTCAACGGACTTCAAGTCACGGTACAACCGGGCACGCGCATACG
>JAYTTR010000255.1:0-7377 GCA_043744935.1 Gemmatimonadaceae bacterium | reverse complement strand
CTCGGCGACCACCCAAAATTGGCGTACTGCGCAAAGATGCCGTTGTACACGTTACGGAACGTGAGCAAGAAGCGACCGGCTGTCTCGCGAATCGCGTTTTCATCGAACCGACGGGGTACCCATACCTGACTCGAGGCCACGAGAAACAATCGCACCGCGTCCGCACCGTGTCGCTCCAGCACCTCCCATGGATTGACAACGTTGCCCTTGCTCTTGGACATCTTCTGCCCACTGGCGTCCAGCACAAGATCGTTCACCACCACGTTGCGATACGGCGCCGCCGAACCTTCGGCGTTATTGGGCAATGCGTCACCCAAACCCGTCGCAATGGCCAGCAACGAATAGAACCATCCACGCGTCTGATCCACACCTTCGGCGATGTAGTCGGCCGGAAATTGCTGCGCCACCATATCCACGTTCTCGAACGGATAGTGCCATTGCGCAAACGGCATCGATCCGGAGTCAAACCACGTATCGATCACTTCGGGCACGCGGCGCATGGTGCCGGTGCCGGTGGGCGATGGCCACGTGTATTGATCGATGTTCGGTTTGTGTGGGTCGAAGTCACTGGGTAACGCGCGACCGAGGCGTTCGCTCAAATCTGCGTAACTCCCAAGCACATCAACTTCCGTCGGATCGGTATCGTTGATCCACACCGGCAACGGCGTGCCCCAATAGCGATCGCGCGAGACAGCCCAGTCCACATTGTTCACGAGCCACTCGCCGAAGCGCCCGGACCCGACCTCGCGCGGATTCCAATTCACGCGTGCGTTGCGGGCGAGCATGTCGTCTTTCACGGCGGTCGTGCGGATAAACCACGAACCTCGCGCGTAGTACAACAGTGGCGTGCCGCACCGCCAACAGTGCGGATACGAGTGCACAAACGTGCTCGCTTTCCACAACACATCGCGCTCGCGCAACACCTCGATGATGCGGGCATCCGCGTCTTTCACAAACATGCCGCCAACTTCAGGCACGTCCGCCGTGAATGCGCCGGCGGCATTGACGGGCTGCAGAAACGCGAGCCCGTGACGCTGGCCGGCCGCATAGTCGTCTGCGCCAAAAGCAGGCGCCATGTGCACAACGCCGCTGCCGTCGTCCGCAGACACAAAGTCTTCGCCAACAATGATCTCGCGACGTCCCTCGTCCGGATACGAAACCCAATCCAACGGCCGTCGATACGTGAGACCGACGAGGTCAGCTCCGCGATGCGTACCAACCACGTCCCATCGATCTATCCAGTCCGCACCGAGAACGGCCGCAACGCGCGGCTCCGCCATGATGATCGTCCATTCGTGCACCTGCTGCTTACGCAACTCGACATACTGCAATTCCGGATGCACCGCGAGTGCGGTATTGGACACCAACGTCCATGGCGTGGTAGTCCAGACCAACAACCGGCGACGTACACCTGCAGTGGCCTGCCCATTCGCGTCCAGCAAGTCGAGCGCGACATAGACACTCGGCGCTTCAACGTCGTCGTAGCCCTGCGCGACTTCGTGACTCGACAACGCGGTGCCACAACGCGCGCAGTATGGCAGAATTTTATGCCCGCGAAACAACAATCCCTTGTCATGCAGCGTGCGTAACGCCCACCACACACTTTCGACATAGTTGTTGGAGTACGTGACATACGGATTGTCGTAATCCAACCAGTACGCGGTACGTTGCGACAACTTTTCCCATTCGCCGCGATACTTCCACACGCTCTCGCGACACCGACGATTGAATTCAGCGACACCCACCTGCTCGATCAGCTGCTTGCCGCCAAGCGTTGCCGAACGCGCAGCGTCGGCCCCGTCACGCGCTGCGGCTTCACGCTGCAGCTCTTTCTCGACCTCAATTTCCACCGGCAGTCCATGCGTGTCCCATCCCGCCTTGCGCGGCACAAAGTGTCCTTGCATGGCGCGATGGCGACAAAACAGATCCTTGATCGTGCGCGCAAACACGTGATGAATGCCAGGGCGACCATTCGCCGTGGGCGGCCCCTCGTAAAACACGAAGGGCTTCTCGTCTTTGTGCAACTCCTGCACGCGCTCGAACAAATGCTCCTCATCCCAACGCGATAGCAAGTCGCGTTCGAAGGCGTCGGCGCCAAGATCTGGTAGCAACGGATACAGCGGAACCGTCATGTCTGTGATGTCTGGCAACGTGATGAAAAGGGCACTAAAGTCGCGCGAGTACGCCGCGTACAACGGCCGCAAGCTTCGGCTCGGCCGCGCGCGCAACCGCAATAATCTGAGCGATGCTTGATGGTTCGAGCGCGTCGGGCAGACACTGATCGGTGAGAATTGACAACCCGAGCACCCGCATACCACCGTGTCGCGCCACGATCACTTCCGGTACCGTGGACATCCCGACCACATCAGCACCGACCGCGCGCAGAAACCGATATTCCGCGCGCGTTTCCAGATTGGGCCCTTGCACTGCGGCATACACGCCTTCGCGCAACGTAATCCCGTTGGCAAGCGCTACCTCGCGCGCGATCGCACGAAGGCCGGCGTCGTACGGTTCCGACATATCGGGAAAGCGCGGGCCTAACGCGTCGTCGTTCGGACCAATGAGCGGATTGTCGCCGAGCAAATTGAGATGGTCGGCGATCAGCATGAGATCTCCGGGCCCCCACAGCGGATGCATACCGCCGCACGCGTTGCTGACGATCAGCGTTTCCGCGCCGAGCGCGCGCAACACGCGCACCGGGAATGTGACCTGCTGCAGTGAGTAGCCTTCGTAACGATGAAAACGACCCTGCATCGCCACGACCGTCCGGCCAGCCAACGTGCCGCATAACAGTCGGCCCTTGTGCGATTCAACAGTGGAGAGTGGAAAATTCGGGAGAGTGCTGTAGTCAATGACCGTGTCGACATGCATCTCGTCGGCGAGCGCGCCAAGTCCAGTACCGAGGATGATGGCCGCATCGACCTGTGTGCTGAAGCGCGACCGCACCGCCTGTGCGCATGCTTCAATACGCTCACGCGCATGCAAGCCAAGCGCAGGATTTGCAAGTCCCACCGCTTTGTGCTCCTGCGTGTATTGCAACTGCGGAAAAGAGTCCGGCGCTTTCATGCTTCGTCGACCACGTCGAGCCACGACGGCGTTGGAGCCGGCGCGGCGCGCGGAGTGTCCCGCAGCGCATCACGGAATGTTTCGCGTACGGCCTCACGCGCTAACCCAAACGTTGGCACCGGTTCGTCTTCGGCGGCCTGCAACTCATTGAGCTGCCGTTCGAGATGATTGCGCAGCTGTGCGAGATACGCTCGACGCGCGCGCCACAGCTGCTGCAGCTCTTCTTCCGCACGACGCACATCCTCACGCACTTGCTGGAGCGATTTGTCCGCCTCCGCTTGTGCCTCGCGCACGATGAGTACCGCTTCGCGTTCTGCTTGCTGCCGAATTTCGCCACGCAGCTGCTGCGCGCTCACCAACGCTTCATTGAGCGCTTTGTCGCGATCGCGGAAGGCACGCAGCTGTTCGTGAAAGCTGCGTGCTTTCGCATCGAGCTCCTGGTTGGCACGCGAGAGGCGCTCGAGCTCTTCGGCCACCTGATCGCGGAATTGATCGACGCGCGCGCGATCGTAGCCACGCAGTGCGTTGCCGAAGTCGTAGCGCCGGACATCGAGCGCTGTGAGATGAAAGGCGTCGTCCGTCACACACACTCCCGGAGTTGCGCGCCGCGAAGGAATCGAAAAAACGTCTGGACAGTGCGCGCGCGCATCATGAACGCGAACCAAACAAGATGCTACCAAGACGCACGTGTGTCGCGCCCTCTTCCACGGCAATTTCGAAATCACCCGACATCCCCATACTCAGAAACGCGGCAGGATGACCGGCGACCTGCAGTTCGTCACGCACACGTCGCGTGCCTGCAAACACTTGGCGTAACATCGACTCCGCAGCGTCGTACGGCGCGATCGTCATTGCGCCACAAACGCGCAGGTGCGGGAACCCGTGCAACGCGTCCGCGGCCGAGGTGATGTCATTCGTCGCGAAGCCACTCTTACTGGACTCGCCACTCACGTTGACCTGGACAAGCACATCAAGTACCACGCCTCGCTCGCTGGATGCGTTGTTCAGCGCTTCTGCCAAACGCAAGCTGTCCAACCCATGGACGAGCGAAAACTGCGTTGCCCCTTTCGCCTTGTTGCGCTGCAGATGACCGATCAGGTGCCATCGCACCGGTACGTGAACCTGAGACATTTTGGATTCGGCCTCCTGCACGCGGTTCTCTCCAACGTCCGCAATGCCTGCAGCCCATGCGGCTTCAACGGCCTCGGGGCCATGCGTTTTCGTCACCGCAACGAGCGTGACCGCCTGACCGATCCCACCGCGCGCGACCGCATGTGCGATGCGCTCGCGGACCTCGCGTGCACGTTCGGCAATGCGCGCGCGGACGATGTCAAATGGCTCCGTCAAGACACCCGCCACACGCGCTTCCGTGGTGCCCGCCGCATCAGCCGTGATACGGTCCGAAAGTGGCATAGCATATAAGGTTAGGGGCCGTTACAGGCAGACACAAGTAACGGATCGGCGAGGCTTGTGATACGCGCGCATCGCAAGAGCGCCTGAATCTGTTCGACGGCGCCGTCAGTGCCACTCGGCAACGTCGCAAGTGACGAAGGCGGTACCAATTCGCGGGCCCGCGCCATGGCGGCCTGATCGAGCCCCACGGTTCCTCGTGGAACGAGGAGAGACGGTTGGTACACGAGGCCCTCTAACACCCAACCCATCGTGAGATCCAACGCGTTTCGTTGCGCTCGATCCACGAGTGCGCTCACCCGCAGTGGTCGCCCGCGCGCGCGCGCGCGCGCAGCAACCGTAGACAGCGCAACATCGAGCCCCAACCACGACGATGCCGTTGCGGCGGGCAGCAGTTCGTCGCGCGTGGCCAATTGTTCGCGATACCAGCGCGCACCGAGCAACGGTGCCGTCACGATGCTGACATCGGTGCGGTACCCCTCGACCTGTTGCAAATACCACAACGGAAACGTGTCGTTGTCACCGGCCGCGACGAGCACGCCGTTGGTTGGTACAGCATCAAGCAGCAACCGCGCAAAAACTCGCGGCAACGATGCGACGGGCTCGCGATGTCGATCAAGCACCGGCCCATTGGCAACGAGTGGCACTGCACCAAACACGAGGACGCTGCTGGCCAATGCCGCCGGCACACGTCGCGCAAGTTTCGTTGCGATGGACACCAGGCCGACGCCCGCGAGTACGCCCCACGCCCAGAAACCCAGCACGAAGAAATAGTCACGCTCACGCGCTTCATGCAGCGCATCGATGCGAACGATGCCAACACCAAAACTTGGACCCACTTGCATGTTCAGCCAGATAGCCACGCCCGCGGTGCCACTCGCGAGCAATAGCAGCATTGCACGTGCAACGCGTGGATCATGACGCCACAACGGCTTCACGCCAAGGAACGCAAGCCACACCCAAAGAATTGACAGCGACGTGCGTGTCCACGACGGCGCCACAAACGGATGGAGACCAAACGCCACTTGCCAATCAGCCCATTCAAACACATTGCCAAACTGCAGCCAGAGTGGCGCGCGCCGTGGAAGCAATCCCGCCACCGCATATTGCTCGCGCTGCAACACGTCGAGCAGTGCACGCAGGGTGACCGGATGCCCCGAATCCAACAACGGATTGAAATGCGCGCGTATCGGTAACACGGCAACCGCAGACAACGCGAGCAGCGCGAGCGCCGCCCACACGGCAACGTCACGCGTTGTTGGTCGAGCACCGCGCCACGCCAGCAGCACGGCCGCAGGAAACGCGACGAAGGCGCTGAGGTGCAGCGGAATCGATAACGCCGCGAGAAATATCAACAGCGCGCGCCACCGACATCGCACATCACCCTGCTCCTCATGACGGCCCGCGCGTTCGCCAGCGTACAGCATGGTTACAGATAGCAGCAGCGATACTGCATACACTTCCGCTTCGGTAGCGTTGTTCCAGATACTCATCATTCCACCGGCACTCACTGCGGCAACAACGGCGCCGCGCGCGCCGATCCACCCCGATACCATCGCGGCGCCAAGCCCGCCAGCCAAGGCGGTCGCGCAGACGGACAACAGCGTGACTGACCGAACCGGTCCGGCCGCGTTGAAGACCAGCGCGGTGACGTGCGCGATGAGCACCCACAGCGGAGTACCGGGCGGATGCGGAATGCCCAGTGTTTGCGCCGCCGTCACCAACTCAGAAGCATCCCAAACAGTCAGGTCGGGCGCTGCTGTAGCGAGATACGCGGCGCCCAGTACGATGGCGCTCGTTACTCCCGCAACGACGCTGCTCGGGAACTGCATGCCGCGACGTATCCGCCCACGTGCCATCACGTCGGTCGACCCATCACCTGAAACTCCGCGGTCTGCCGTGGTACTCGGCCGGCTAATAGGTCCCGTACCTGCACGGATGAAAGTTGTTGTTGCAGCACACCTCCCTGCGCCACCGACACCGTTGCCGATTCTTCTGACACGACAATGACCAGCGCATCAGTCTCTTCGCTTAAACCCAGCGCCGCCCGGTGTCGCGTGCCGAGGCTGCGATTGCTTACCAACGCCTGCGAGAGCGGCAAGATGCAACCCGCTCCGATGATACTGTCTCCACGCACGATAACGGCCCCGTCGTGCAGCGGCGAATACGGCGTAAAAATAGTGGCGAGCAAGTCGGCGGTAAGTTTGGCTTGTAGCGACGAGCCACTTTCGATGTACTCATTTAAAGGCACGTCGCGCTCCACGGCGATAATCGCGCCAATTCCAGAACGCGCGAGACGTTCAACCGCGTCGGCAATTTCATCTTCGAGGGGACCCTGCTCAAGCCGACGGAAAAATCTCGTCACCGGCGCCTGACCGAGATGCGCCAAAACCGCGCGTAACTCCGGCTGAAAAATGATGAGCAACGCAAACGCGCCGTAGGTGAATACCAGTCCAAGCAGATACGTGATCATGGTCAGTTTCAGGAACCACGCCACGGCAAAGGCGCCGAATACGACAACAATGCCCGCCAGTATCTGTAACGCACGCGTTCCTTCAATGAGGAGCAACACGCGGTAGAACAGCAGCGTCACGACGACGATTTCAACGGCGTCGCGCCAACTGAACTGCAGTGTCCGCAGGAGACCGAAATCGTTCACGAGAGTGTGCGACGAGAGTAGCCGATTACTGATAACGCGATGACGGCACCACATAAACAGCGGGTCCGGACTAACTGCTTCCGGACCCGCTGCCACGCCTGGTCACCGCGTCGTCGCGCGGCACAACGTTTACTCACGCCGGCGCAATTTCCGGACCGCCGAGAAGCGGCGGAATGATTGGACGCGACGATGGCGCAACCACGACAGCCGGTGTTGGCGTGAACGGCAGTCCGTCGGGCAAC
>JAYTTR010000254.1:0-1926 GCA_043744935.1 Gemmatimonadaceae bacterium | reverse complement strand
CCAATCGCCGCGAATCGCGGCCCCCGGACCGACATACACGTCACGGCCGATGATCACATTGCCCGTGACCGAGGCGTTCGGGTGAATGAATGCGCTCTCATGAATCACCGGAATGAATCCGTCAATCTCGTAGATCATGCTGGCGGCGCGCCTACGAAACGCGCTCGAGAATCACCGCAAACCCCTGACCGACTCCGATACACATTGTGCAGAGCGCGTAGCGTTTGTTCGTGCGCTCGAGTTCGTGCACCGCGGTGAGCGCGAGTCGCGCACCGCTCATCCCGAGTGGATGTCCCAGAGCAATCGCACCGCCATTGGGATTCACGCGCGGATCGTCGTCGCTAAGTCCAAGCTCGCGCAACACCGCGAGTGATTGTGCCGCAAACGCTTCGTTCAGTTCGATCACATCCATCTGTTCGAGCGTGAGCCCCGCGCGTTCCAAAACAAGGTGCGTTGCTGGTACCGGGCCCATGCCCATGATACGCGGTTCAACACCCGCGGCCGCGCTCGCGACGACGCGCGCCATGGGCGTGAGTCCCGCATCACTCGCCGCACGCGCCGACATGATGAGCAACGCCGCAGCTCCGTCATTCAGCCCTGACGCATTGCCCGCCGTGACAGAACCTTGACCATCCGTGCGGAATGCCGGTTTGAGTTTTGCAAGCGTTTCCAGACTCGTATCGGGTCGCAGGAATTCATCACTCGACACCACCACCGCCCCACCTTTCTTCTGCGCGATTTCGACCGGTACTATTTCTTCGGCAAATACGCCCGCCGCACGCGCGATCGCCGCACGCTGTTGCGAGCGTACAGCAAACGCATCCTGATCATGACGCGTCACTCCATACTGCGTCGCGACCTGCTCGGCCGTCTCACCCATCGAGTCGGTTCCATGCATGGCTTTCATCTTCGGGTTGACGAAACGCCACCCAAGACTGGAATCGAAAAGTTGCACGTCACGCGCAAACGCGCTCGCCCCTTTCGACATGACGTAGGGTGCGCGCGTCATGCTTTCGACGCCACCCGCCACATACACATCACCTTCGCCAACCCTGATAGCGCGCGCCGCATTGGCTACGGCACTCAACCCCGATGCGCACAGGCGATTCACCGTCTCGCCGGGCACCGTGATCGGTAAGCCGGCGAGCAAGGCGGACATACGCGCCACGTTGCGGTTGTCTTCACCGGCTTGATTCGCGCATCCAAAAATAACATCGGCAATTCGTGCGGGGTCGAGTTGCACGTTGCGCCGCATCAATTCGGCAATGACGTGCGCACCCAGATCATCCGCACGTACCGCGCTGAGTGCACCGCCGATGTTACCAATCGGCGTACGAATGCCATCAATGATGTACGCGTCAACCTGTGCGGTGGTCATGGTGTATCCGGCGGGAAGTGCGGCTTGAGTGTACGGTAGACGGTGCCGCGAAAAAATCCGACGACCACGTCATGCTGATTGCGTACGGTGACGCTGCAAAACGCCAACCGGTTACTATTGCTTTCTTCAATCGCCGTTGCCGTGAGCACATCGCCTGATCGAACAGCGACGGGATAACTCACCGTACAATCCACGGCGACGCTCAAGAATCCTTGTGCATTGGTCGCAAAGGCAAACGCGCTGTCAGCGAGCGAAAACACGATGCCCCCGTGCGCGGTACCAAAGCCGTTGAGCATCTCGTCGCGCACCGTCATGCGCGCAACCGAACGTCCAATGGCTGTCTCAAGCACCTCCACTCCCAGCCAACGCGAGAACGTATCCAGTCGCACTAGTTTCTCGACAACGGCGCTCGCTAGAACGTTCGTGGTCACAATACACTCCCGCCGTCGCGCACGACGCGACGCAACCGCACACTGGCCCGATAGCGATCATCGCCGTACTCGTGATACAGCGCGTCAAGTCGCGCGAGCACCGTTACCGGACCAATC
>JAYTTR010000253.1:0-7392 GCA_043744935.1 Gemmatimonadaceae bacterium | reverse complement strand
CCGTGTCGCCGAATGCAACGACATGTGGTCAATCCATCCACACCCTAGTACAAAGAGTTGGCGCTGGAGTCAAGCGTCAGTCTGCGAATTCGACTTTGACGGGTTTGGTGATAATGCCTGCTTCGACGCCACGATGCAGAAAAAGCCGAACCGCTTCCCGTCCGCGGTCGCCGTAGTAGAGCGTCCACGCGTTGACATACATCCCCACAAACTCATCGGCTTTTGCAGGGTCGAGTCCGCGCGCAAACTGCATCGCGTGGGCTAATGCCGGTGCTCGATGATCGAGGGCGTAGGCAATGCTCGCGCGCAGATGTTTCGAGACGACGGATACAATCTCCGAGCCAAGATCTCGGCGAATGACGTTGCCGCCCAGTGGCAGGGGGAGACCGGTTTCTTCAAACCACCAAGCGCCCATGTCGACAACGAGATGGAGTCCGTTGTCGCCGAACGTCAGTTGGCTCTCATGGATGAGCAGCCCTAAATCCACGTCTCCCGCAATGACGGCGTCTTCGATCGCGTCAAAGGCCATGAAGACTGCTTCGAAATCCGGCTCGTACAAACGCATGGCCAGATACGCGCTGGTGAGCGGGCCCGGAATGGCAATCCGTTTGCCTTTTACTTCGGCGCGCGAATACGGGCGTGTGCCGACGAGGCGCGGCCCGTATTTGTCACCCATGGATGCGCCGTGAGGCAGCAACAGATAGCGATCACTGAGGTACGCGTAGGCATGAATGGAGACGGCCGTCACTTCGAGTTCGCCGCGCAGGGCGCGTTGATTGAGCGACTCGATGTCCTGTAATTCGTGGACGTACGTAAGCCCCTCGGTGTCGACCTTTCCTTCGGCGAGCGCATAAAACATAAATGCGTCGTCGGAGTCGGGGCTGTGTGCGACGTGGATCGTGCGCGGTAAAAATATCTCGACGGGGAACATGGCTGTTATTTGAGTTTCCGTGCATCAGCAACAGCGCGATCGATTTCGATGCGATGCTGATCGTAATCGGTGAGTTTGGTGGCGAGTTCGGGTTCGAGAGCTTTGAGGAGCCGTTGATCAAATGCGCGGGCCGTCGCGCTGTCGCCCGTTAGTCGTGCAACCCGCGCGGATAAGAGTAAGCCGAGCAACGAGGTTGAACGTTCCTTCAAAATGCTTTCTGCCTGGGCCTTGGCTACAGTCGGATTGCCCGTTACTTCGGCAATGCGTCCGTAGTGATAGCGTTCATCGATGGTCGGCGCGGTGAGCATTTCGTGTGAGGCCATCGCCATCGGAGCGAAAAATTGCACGGAGTCTGTTTTGCCGGCTTCGGCGTACGTCATGATGCGGATGTACAGGCGACTGGCGCGTTCGCCGGGCGACATTGTGGCGATGTTGGGTGGCTGGCCGCCACTGCCGCCGCTTAACGCCACGGGCGGGCCTCCGCTTCCGCCGCTGCCGTCAATCGCGGAGGTGGGAAGGGCATTCGATGAGCCATCGACGGATGAGCCTTTGGCGCTGCCAAAGTTTTTCCCGGCGAAGTTGGCGACAAGGGCGAGGAGGGCAACAAACGCGACGCCCCAGGGCAGAATGCCGGCAAGGGCGCTGCCAGCCGAGGTGGCTCCGGCGCGCGATTCTGGGCGTGCTTGGCCGAACGGTGTCCCGCATCGATGGCAGAAGTGGGCACCAGCGGCGAGCGCGGCTCCGCAGGAGGCGCAGAAGCCGGCGCCGTTGGCGCCAGTCGGAGGGACGCTGGGCCCCGAATTGGATGGAGATGTCATGGCGCGCGTAAGGTATCGGTTCGCGCTTCGTAGTGTGACGGGTGTTGGCGGTTCTCGTTACGATGTGCCGCTGGCGACGATCAGCTCCGGAGTTGGCGTGGCCACAAGTACGGCCGTCAGCACGAGAATAACGAGGGCCGCTGCTAGTTCGAATTGCGCGGAACGTTGCAGCGTTCGCGTAGCGCTTGCCTCGCCCAATCGCGGGAGGATGCGGCGCCAATTGATGGCACCAGCGGCGGCAACGACAGCGACGAGCGCGAGCTTGATGAGCAAGAGTCTTCCGTACACACTGCCGACGAGCGCGTGCCACGATCCGACATTTCGCCAGCCGGCGACAGTACCGGTCACGCTCAACATAAAGGCGAAGGTCAATGCTGTCGGACTGAATGCCGCCATCAATCGCGCGACCGTTTGGTGGCCGTTGTTCGACGTGCGAAGCACGGCAGGCACAGCGAGCAGCATCACCATCGCCAAGCTTCCAATCCATCCGCCTGCGGCAATGACATGCAGCGCGTCGAGCGTCATGGCGAGCAGCGGATTTGGTGCTGCGGCCGCGTGACCAGACATGGCCAAACTCCAGGAGAGCGCGCAAGCCGGAATGGAGAGCAGCAGCCAGCTGCCGCGCTGTTGGTGATGCGCCAGTCGGTGCGCCAAAAATCCCAACGCAACCGCAGCAGCGGCGAGCAACCATGCGTGTCCCCATCCCGACAAGAACAATAGTGGCCGCATAGTGCCTATCGACCAACTCGCCTCTTCAAAATAGACGATGTGTTGTGCGGCGAGCCGTGCGATGGTAGCGCCAGCGAGCACGACGAGTGCGAGGCGTGTCCAGTGCAATGCTTGGACCACGATGCTTTCAACGACGGTCGCATCGGCGCGCGCATCGCGTACAAAGCGCGGCAGGACGATCTGTACCAGTGCGAGCGAGCCGAATAAAATCGTAACGGCGGAGAACTGGACAAATCGGATGGCCACATACGTCGGCGATTCGACGCTAAAGACGGCGACGGAATCGGCGACCATCGCGAGAGGCATCATGACCCGTGGTTTGTCGTTGCGATTGGGATTATGGACGTTTTGTTGGCGTCACGATCTTGCGTGCTGCGGTCGGTGCATCGACAACAAACGAGAACTCGCCGCGCATCGGATGACCGTCGCTTCCCGCCGCTTGCCATTTCACGATATAGCGGCCAGCCGTTAGCGGTGTGACTGTTTTCGCAACGAGCGTCTTTTCGTCGCCGGCATTTCTGCGGAGCGAATCAAGCAACACAGGCTTCTGCAGGGCACCAAGCATCGTCAGTTTACTCAGCGCGAGTGTGATATTTTCATTGAACATCACAGCTATTTCGACGGCTGCCGCAGCGAGATGACTGTTGGCGGTTGGCGTTGATTTGACCAAGCGCGGATGAGCCGCCGCTTGATGCAGCGGAAGAGCAAGCGCGAGCGTCGTAAGGAGCGCAGCGGCATATCGAGACATCCGAAGATCCTGGTTGGTGGTGTGAATAACTGTAGCTTTACGCGTCGTAAAATACACGGCCACCGACAGAAGGTACCAGGGCAACATGTTGCGACCAATTTACCCGTCGCGGTGCGGGCATGGCGCGTTGAAACGGCGGTTGCCGAGGCAGAACAGGTGACTGAACGCTGATTCGCCGACATGCGCGCAATGATGCAGCTCGCCGATCGTGGCTCCGTCTATGGGAAGCGGGTGCAGCACAATGACACCAGATGTCCAGACGGCAACCAGCGCCAACGCCGCCGCGGCAATCGCACGTCGAGAGACGTGTGATCCGACGGTTGCGTCTTCTCCCGCCAAGCGGCGGATCCGTCGTTCGAGGAGATCGCCGCGCTGAAATCCGACTGCCGGTTCAATCGGGCCGAGATCAGCGCCCGCCATACGGAGAATCGCGGAGGCAAGCGGAAGGGAGTAGCGCTGCGCGGCGTGATCGTCTGCCGCAATTTCGGCTTCATCGGCAAGGTCTTCCACGAGTCGTCGCATCGCGGGTAACCAGAACAATGTGGCGGCCAGCGTGCGCAGTGCGAAGAGTCGCAATGGATCACGACGCTCCGCGTGCGCGATTTCGTGCGCGAGAACAGCTGTGAGCTCGTTCGCGCTCAAGATATCGGGCAATGATTTGGCGACGTATATGTACGGTTGCCACCAGCCCGCGGTGAATGCAGGATTGGGAAGTCCGTCAACAACGCGAACACGGTGAACGGAGAATTCGAGTTGACGAATTGCGGTAAGAAGCCGCACGTCGGACTGTGCTGACTGCATGTGTAACGCACGCATTGTGGTTGCGAAGCGCCATGCGGCTCTCGTCCGTTCAACGACGGCAAAGGTGACGCCGCCGAACAGGAGTAAATGAAAAATTCCGTGCACGGGCGCCATGAGATGATGCAGCGCGACCATGCAGAATGGACCTAAATGTTGGAGCGACGCCGGCAGCCATCGCACAGCGCCTATCAGATGATGTCCGAATACTGGACTGATGCTCAGTACCAAGAGCGTCGCGAGCGCCAGTAGCACGCGCTGCCGGTGTTGCGTCTCTCGCCGCGCGAGCGCCGCTGGAACTACCGACTGAGCGCGCCGTTGACGCACGCGATCACCCGTCCTTGCGCTCGCGCAGTTTGCGGCGAATGAGGAGCGCAAGCTCTGCAAGTTTCGCTGGGTCGCGTTCGGCGAGCACGTCAACAAACGACGACGCGACCGCATCAGGACCGAATGAGAGAATGCCTTCGACGACGCGTCGCGAGACATGCGTCATGAACGCCGACTCGTCGAGTATCGCCGAAAAATGAAATCGATCATCCTTGCGCACACGCTTGAGCACCCGCTTCGCCACTAACCGGTTGAGCACGGTGATCGTGGTTAACGGCGACACTTCGTGCTCAACCACTATGTACTCGTGGATTTCACGCGCCGTTGCCGGTTGTCCGAGCGCCCACACCGCGCGCAGGATGCGCGCCTCGAGATCGCCGAGCACTTTCGACAGCCCCTCGGCCGACAGCCGCACAGTGTCCTGCAACCTGGGTCGGGCGATGGTGTTGCGCTTCTGCTGATTAATCACGGTGCGAAGGGCCAGAGAATGTTCGTTCTACACTGTAGCGTAGTCGGTGATTTATCTCGTGTAAAGCGAACACTGTGCGGCGTGCGGTGCAGTTGACAGGCGTCTGTCGCCTCTCTTTTATTCGTCATGCATTTTATGCCCCGTCAAAAGCGCGACGCTGTTGGGTTCGCCGCCGTTTTCGCCTCGTGCGTCTTTTACGCTGCGTGTGTGCCTTCAGCGGCGCGGCAAGGACTCACGCCTGTTGCCGCGCTGCTTACTGAACGTGGGGCATCAGCATCGTCGCTCCAGGTCATCGATTCTGCGCAGGGTCCTCGGGACATCCCGCGTGGTGCGCTGGCCCTCGACACGGCGGTACGCATTGCGTTGTTGCGCAGTCCACACGTGCGCGTGGTGTTGGCCGACGTTGGTCTCGCAGCGGCCGATCTGTGGCAAGCGAGTCGCATCCCTAATCCTGTCGTCGATCTGTTGCGTGGTTTTCAGAGCGGTGGTGGCGTTGGTATCAGCAATGTCGGGATTGGGTTTTCCATCGTGGCCGCGTTGCAAACACCGCTGCGACGCCGTATCGCGCAGACTGAGCTGCGTATTGCCGAACAACGCGTAGCGAACGCCGTGTACGACGCGATGATTGATGTGCAGCGCGCGTATGTGGATGTGCAGTACGCGCAGCAAAATTTGGAATTGCAGCAATCGGTGGCGCTCGGCACTGCGGCGTCAACTAGCGTGGCACAAGCGCTTCGCGCGGCCGGCAATGTGTCGGAATTGGTGCTGGCAAGTGAAGAGGCGATGTCCACGCAGAGTGTGGCGGATGTATCGGCCGCGGAGTCGGCGCTGTTGATCGCGCGCGCAGAACTTGGTCGGCGTCTTGGCGCCGGCGTTGGCGATACGCTGTGGACAATTGGGGAGCGGCTTGCTGATCCGACGCAGGATGATTTAGCGATCGCACGCATCGACTCGCTCACGCTAGTGCGTCGACTGGATGTGGCCGCAGCGCGCGATCGTGCGCAGTCGGCCGCTGCAGCGCTCGGACTGGCTGCTCGGTTTCGTTTCTTGCAAGACGGCACGTTGGGCGCGTTCTGGGAGCGTGATCCAGATGGAAGTTTTGTGGGGCCATCGGCGTCGATTCCATTGCCGTTGTTTAACGGCGGCGGAGCGGGCGTTGCGAAAGCCCGGGCGTCGCTGAAACAACGGACGGCGGAATACGATTCGCGCGTGGTCGATGCGCACGCGGAGGTGCGGGCCGCAATTGCACACGTTGAAGGTGCGCGTCGCCGAGCGGTTCAGATTCGTACGGCCGTGTTGCCAGCACGGCGCCGCGTGTTGCAGGAGTCGCAGTTGCAGGTCAACGCGATGGCGCTGCCGGTTTTCGCGCTGTTGCAAGCGAAACAGGCGGAGATTGAAGCCGGTCGCATGTATCTCGATGCTCTGCGTGACTATTGGGTTGCTCGCGCAGCGCTTGAACGCGCGTCGGGTGGTTCGCTACCCGCCATGAGGGCGCCATGAACGACGATGAGAAGACGATGTCGCGTCGCGAGATGATGCGGCAGAGCGCCGCGACGATCGCGGGTGGGGCAGTCGCACTTGGTGCGGCCCCGGCGTTTGCGCAGGATCATTCGCAAATGGCGGGTATGCAGATGAAACCGATGCCGAAGGTGCCGCCAACCGATGCGTCACGCGGCAAAGTGCGGCTTGGAAAAGCCGCAACTCCAGGCGAACCCGGACGCGATTACACGCCGGTGATCGTGCCAAACGGTCGCACCCTGCCGTTTCGTGTTGTGAACGGCGTGAAGGTCTTTCATCTCGTCGCTGAAGTGGTGAAGCACGAATTTGCACCGGGCCTGGTGTCGGAGTGCTGGGGTTACAACGGAGACACACCCGGTCCGGTGATCGAAGCTGTGCAGGGCGAGCGCGTGCGCATTTACGTGACCAATCATTTGCCCGCGCCCACCACCGTGCATTGGCATGGCATCATCCTGCCTTCGGGCATGGACGGCGTCTCGGGACTGAGCCAAGCACCGATTCCGGTGAACGCCACGTTCAAATACGAATTTGTCTTGCCGGATCACGGCACGTTCATGTACCACACGCATCACGATGAGATGGTTCAGCAAGGACTCGGATTGATGGGCATGTTCGTGGTGCATCCGCGCGATCCCGTCCGGCGTCCGCATCGCGATTTCGTGTTGTTGTCCGCTGAGTGGTTGGTTCGTATCGGATCATCGCGTCCCGATCCGAACGAGATGGTGGACTTCAATGTTTTCACATTCAACGGCAAGGCGTATCCGGCGACGGAGCCGCTACAAATGCAGTTGGGTGAGCGTGTGCGCATTCGTTTCGGCAATCTCAGCGCGATGAGTCATCATCCGATTCATGTACACGGATTGCGGTGGCGCGTGGTCGCGACGGATGGCGGCGACATTGCGGAAGCCGGCCAATGGCCAGCGTCGACTGTGCTGGTGCCCGTTGGTACGACGCGGACGGTTGAATTTATGGCGGCCAATCCGGGCGACTGGGCCGTGCACTGCCACATGTCGCACCACACGATGAACCAGATGGGGCACAATGGAACCAACCT
>JAYTTR010000252.1:0-7414 GCA_043744935.1 Gemmatimonadaceae bacterium | reverse complement strand
CGGTTGACGCGCCATGCCCTCAACAGCCGACCCACCGATCTGGCCAATACCAATTCCAGCTCCGATTGCTGAACCGCCGGCGGCGATGCCAGCACCGATCATCGCCAGACCACGCGGATCAGATCCAGCGCTGGCTGCGGCTTGTAGGAGACCCATCACTTCGATCATGGCAAACTCCGAAACGTATGCGTGAAAGAACGTTGCTCGGCGCAGACGCTGCGCTGCTCGTCCACGAACCACGAGTGGTTCAACGAGCGTCACCGGTCGCTCGACCGGCTACTTTTCCAACCACCGTGAGCGACGCTGGTTGGTCCTCCAACTCCGTGCAGCTTCCGCTGCTCTAGTGGTGCGCTTCCCGCATTTGCCCGATAAATACGCAGGCCAAGAGCGTGAAGATGAACGCTTGTAAGAATGCGACAAACAATTCGAGCATGCTGATGGCCGTTGCCATGAGCACCGGCACGCCAGCCAAAGCCCAACTCTTGAATGCGAAGATGAGACCAATGAGTGCAAGCAACACGATGTGGCCTGCGGTCATGTTGGCGAACAATCGAATTGTGAGTGCGAACGGCTTTGAAATCTTTCCCACCATCTCGATCGGGCTCATCACGAAGAACATGATCACGCGCAGCACAATTGGCAGATCTTTGTTCCAGTAGAACACGGAATTCAGGTAGCCGAGTCCATTGGCGCGAATACCCGCAAATTCGACGACGAGTGCGGTGACGATCGCGAGTGTTGCCGTGACAGAAATATTGCCAGTGGCCGTGGACCCGTATGGAATGAGTCCGAGCAGATTGCAGAACAAGATGAAAAAAAACAGCGTCATCGCGAACGGCACGTACGCTTCACCGTGATGGCCGACGTTGGGCAGCACCACTTCGTTGCGCAAATACAATGCGATCGCCTCGACACCGCCCGCAAATCCGTGCGTGCGACCCGACGTGTCGTGCTGCGCGCGACTGAAGTACGCGCCGCTCAGCAACAGTGTGGCGGCCAGCGTCGCGGCGATGAGCATGAATACCACATGCTTTGTTGGCGACAGGTCCAGCGCCACCGCGCCGAGGTGCACCGGCGCAAATTTCGGCAGATCAAGTTCCACGTAAAACGGTGACTTCCAATAAGGAAGTTCAACGTGCGACGCATCGGTGATGTGCGGCGTGATGAAATCTTCGGCAGGCGCTTTTGACGACACCGATTCCTGCGCGCGTAGGGCGAGCGGAGACACGACGAGCATTGCGAGTGCAAGCGTCTGCCACAACAAACGGCGAGGCGAACCAGTCATCCCGAGGGTCTGGGTCAGGCGTTCAAGAAGAGCGGCTCGATGAGTGTCGAGACGAAGTAAAACAAGACTAACGAGAGCAAGGCCGGACTCGGCGCAAGTCCCAGCGCTTTGATGCCAAGGAATGCCCAGAACGCGACCGTGGCGAAACGAATCACCACGCCCAGCCCCCATCCAGCTATGACGTTTTGCCGCGCCACCAAACGCGCAATGGCGAAGGTGACCGTTTGCACCATGACGGCCATCCATGCGCTGGCCTGCACCGCTGCGACTGAAACATCATCTGACCAAACAAACCGTTGCAGCAACCAAGAGACCAAAACCACCACGAGCACCTGCGCCACCGTAAACGCCAATAACGAGCGCCAGATGGCCGTACCGGGAGACGACGTCATGCCGGCGGTCCCGCATCGGATGGCCGTTCCTGCGTCGAAGCGACAGGGCTCGCGTTGCGCGACGGTGCCATGAGCCGACGATAGCTCGCGTAAAATGTGCCGCCACCACCCAAAAACAGTCCGCACAGCAGAAACAGCGGTGTACTGCCCAGCCGTTTGTCCAACCAGTTGCCCAGTACCACAAACAGCATGATCGCCACAAAAAACTGGACACCGAGCCCCGCCAACGCCCACGGCGACTGCTCGCGAGCAGGGGTGATCTGCGGCGGTATGCGACCCGGTTTTTCATCCATTCCAACGAGAAGCTAGAGGCTTGTGAAATTTTTCGCAAGCGAATCGGTACGTCCCTGCCGAAGGAAACCCGAGGGCCGATGGCGGTGTTCTGAAGCCGTGACAGTGCCATGACTTACGGTCATTATTACGCCTTGACAGACCCTGCCTTGGTTGATAACGTGGCGTTGTGCCGAAATGTGACCCAGGATCGTCCAAGTCCATGTCGGTGCTTCTCGTTCGCGGTTGCTCTTCGGCACCGCCCATTCTACAGAAAGTCTGATGCTTTCACGCATCATCGTTCCACTGTTGGCAGCCGCCGTGCTCATCTTCGCGTGTAGTCCGCGAACGCAGAGCTCGGTAGTTGGAACGCGTGCGTCGGTGGCTTCCGCCGACGGCGTTACGTCCCACGTGATCGTGGATACTACGCACGGCAATGTGCGCTTTGCGATCGAAGTGGCAAATGACACGCGTACACGCGTTGAGTTGAATTTCGCGGACGGTCGCACGCACGATTTCGCCGTGCTCGACGCGAAGGGTCGTGAAGTGTGGCGCTGGAGCACCGGCCGTATGTACACGCAGTCGATGCAGAATCGTTTACTCGATTCGCACAGTTCGGCCGTGTATGCGGAGCGGTGGACGCCGCCATCGCCGGGGCAGTATGTGTTGGTCGCACAATTGAACAGTGTGAATTATCCGGTCAATCAACGCGTGGAGTTTGCGCTGCACTAGTCGCTCGTCAAACATGAAAGAATAGCGAGCGGAGAAACTCGCGCGAACAGCTGCACTGATCCCATATTCAAGGAAAGCAACGGACGTCTTCGGACGTCCGTATGTGTTTCTATCCACTGCTCTCGCGACGTCCCTCGTCCCCGTCCAGAACTGTCACACGTGAACGCATCTCCTGACGCGAACGATCTCGTCTTGCTGGACCGTCTCGCAGAAGCGCGGCGCCAACTCTCCACCCAAATTGCGCAGCGCATTGTTGGTCAAACGCAAGTGGTGGATGATCTCGTTGCCGCGTTGTTGGCAGGCGGTCATGTCGTGCTCGTTGGCGTACCGGGACTTGCCAAGACGCTGCTCGTGCAAACCGTCGCCCGCGCGCTTGATCTCACGTTCTCGCGTGTGCAGTTCACGCCAGACTTGATGCCGAGTGATATCACGGGCACAGAGTTGATGGAGGAAGAGCCAGGCACTGGCAAGCGCGCGTTTCGTTTCGCGCCCGGGCCGGTGTTTGCGAATATGGTGTTGGCGGACGAAATCAATCGCGCCCCACCGAAGACGCAGGCGGCGCTGTTGCAAGCGATGCAGGAACGCAACGTGACGGTCGCAGGTCGCACGTACGAATTGCCGCGTCCGTTTTTCGTTCTGGCAACGCAGAATCCCATTGAGCAGGAAGGCACCTATCCATTGCCGGAAGCGCAGCTCGATCGATTTATGTTTGAATTGAAAGTGGGATACCCGACGCGCGAAGAAGAAGAGCAGATCGTGATGTCGACGACCGGCGATAGCGAGGGTCAGGTGAAGCCCGTGTTGGGCGGTGAGGAGTTGCTCGCGATGCAGCGGTTGGTGCGTCGCTTACCGGCGCCGCCGAGTTTGGTGCAGTACGCTGTGCGCTTGGCGCGGAGTACGCGACCGGAATCGGCGGAGGCGACGGCCATGGTGAAAAAGTATGTGAGCTGGGGCGCTGGCCCTCGCGCCTCGCAGTACTTGGTGCTGGGCGCAAAGGCGCGAGCGGCGATGGACGGGCGGGCGATGCCGGACATTGACGATGTGCGTGCCGTGGCCCCGTCTGTTCTGCGGCATCGTCTCGTGGTCAATTTTCAAGCCGAAGCAGACGGCATTCCGATTGATGCGTTGATCGACCTGCCGAAGTAGCCGCCAGCGGTGACGGGGTGCGATGACACTTCGGTGACGCCCCCGTAGAACGTGTGGGTCTGACCACTCCACAAGAGGGATGCATGGCCCGACCACACGCTCGCCGCGAACATCCGTTTTTGCGCACGCTCGACCGTTCGCTTACGCCGACACTGGATCCGCAGGGTCGCGCGCTGATTCGGCTCCAAACGCTTGGCGCGACCACGCTCATGGTAGGCGACGCGCGATTGGATCCGTCTACCGGCACGCTGTTTTCGCTGCTGCTCCGGCTGGCGTACGCCCCGGAGATGCGTTGTGCACGTGACACGCTGCTGGCCGAATTATGGCATGGGCAAACGCCAGTGCGACAGCGCGCCAATTTGCGGCAAGCGCTGTACAAACTGCGGCAGTACGGTGTTCGCGCGGGCCTGATCGGTGAAGTGGTGGAGCTGGACGTGGCGCAGGTACTGTCCACGTTCTCGCTTGAGCGCACGATCGATCAATTTGAACGCGACGTCACGCGCGGACATGAGCCGTTCGGTCTCTTCCTGCCCGCGTATGTGGCATCGTCACCGGATTTTCAGGAATGGTTGGACGTAGAGCGCGAGGTCGTTCATGCGGATGTGCGTCGGGTGCTGGTGGCGCAGCTGCGTACGCGTCGCGAACGTGCGGATTGGAGTGGCGCGGAAGCGTTGGCGCGGTGGTTGCTGCAGTTTGATCCGCTCAATGAAGACGCCACGCTCACCGTGGCCGAGTGTACGGCGTTGGCCGGATCCAAGTCGGAAGCCGTTGCGATCTTGGATAAGTATCTGGCGGAATTGGGTATTGGCGCTGGCGATATACGATTGCCTGCGGCGATGCTGCGTCGGCGTATTGCGGAGCCGATCGCGCGCGGACGCATTTCGTTTGCGCCGACGGAACGACACTTCATGGGTCGCGAAGAAGAGCTGTCGGCGTTGACGATGATGATGCGTCGTGCGCGGTGGCATGATGGGAGCGTGGTGTTATTGCATGGTACGTCGGGGATGGGGAAAACTCGACTCACGAGTGAATTGGCGAAGGTGGGCGCGCTCGAGGGATTTCGTACGATACGCGTGGGGTGTCGTGAATTGGATGCCGTGCGACCGCTGTCGGTCTTTCTGGATCTCGCGCCGGCCATGTTGTCGATGCCCGGTGCACTCGGCTGCGCGCCCGAGAACTTGCGGATGTTGAAGCGGTGGATGCCGCGTGCGTTTGTGACGGCTGAGCCAGAGGTGCCGGAGATGCCGGAGGTGCCGGTCGTGATGGAGCCGCCGCTGAGCGAGCTTGATGTGCCGACGCTTACACCACCGTACCAAGTGGTATCGTCATTGCGGCGTGCGCTTCTTGATTTGATTGCGGCGGTGTCGGATGAGAAGCCGTTGTTATTGGTGGTCGATGATGCGCATTGGATGGATGAGATGTCCTGGGAAGTATTGGCAGATTTTATTGAGCATGCGGAATCGACGCGCGCGTTTGTGGTGTTGACGTCGCGCGAGCCCCATGCGCGGGCGACGCGTCCGGAACGCGTGCCGACTGCGTTGCGTGTGCGCCCGCTGCATCCGATGTCGGCGGAAAGTTCGCTGGCTTTGGCGCGCGCGATCAGTGATGATCTTTCGGCGCCGTTGACAGATGCACTTGGCGAGTGGTTTGTAAAGGCGAGTGAGGGTGTGCCGTTATTTTTACGCTCATTAGTGAATCATTGGATCGAGTCTGGTGAGGCGGGCGGGGTTCCGCCGACGTTGGGAGAGGTGATTGAACAGCGGTTGGCGAAGCTGAGCGTGAGAGCGTTGCTAGTACTTCAAACTGCATCTGCCTTGGGTGATTCTGCGACGGTTTCTATGTTAGAGGAGGTGCTAGACCTTAGCGTGTTTGAAGTTCTTGCTGCGATCGATGAATTGGACAAAGCGCACACTTTGGCAGACCGCGGTGACTCAACAATTGCGGTGCATGAGCTTTTGGCACGTACAGCGGTTGCGAAGCTAGGAATAAATGCATCTAGATATGTTCATCGGCGTGTGGCGATGGCACTCGTTTGCGTCGCCTCTGAAATTCCGACCGCTCGCGAAGTTCTGCGCATTCTATCGAGTTGGAAAGCTGCGGCTGACGCAGATGCCTTTAGTAGCTATTTAGTTCAGTACGCGCATACGCTTCTCACTGCTGGTGATGGCGGAACGCTTCTAAAATTCACAGATGAAGCAATTCCGCAATGTAAAGAGGAGCACCTCGATCAGTTAAAGTTGATCAGAATGCAGGCGCAAGTAGAATGTGGTCTGCACACGTCTGCCGTCCGCGCTGATACGTACGCAGTGCGATTTGACCTCACCTATAGAGCCACCGCGCCTTCAGAAATCCGGGAATTGCTTTCTCGGATGGAAGCTGCGTTTCGTGCAGATGCAACTGCCGATCGCGAGGGAATAGTACGATCTGCAACCGTGACTTCCGGTGACGTGAATGTTCCAATTGACCTAAGACTGCGCGCTGCCGATCTCGGTATTAGAGTTGCGTCAAATCTTTGCTCCTCGGATCTAGCAAGAGAGACCTATGAAAGTGTTGCAGATGTACTCCTCGATGCGAACTTCGAAGAAAAGATCACTGCCCTAGATATTGCGTACCATACTATTTTCGGCGACCTACAGCGCGCTGAACAGGCCGCGAAACGACTCCTATGTTCTGCGATGAAAAGCAGGATCTCTACCGGGCGTTATTACAAACTATGTCGCGCTGCTTACGCATTGAGAATTTGTGGAGATTGGGGCGCGGCTAGGGCGGCGTTCGATGAGGCTCGAAGAAACGCCGAGCAGGAAGGCACCGCAGCGCTGATCATGTATCCACACTGGCAACTTTCGGTAATAGCGCTTGAACTCGACGAAAAAGACTTGGCACGTCGACACGCAGACATTCTTTCCGAAGCTTTTTATAAAGCACCGAGCGATGGGGCTGGACATTACGTCTTCTCACACTTAGCTCGTCTCGCCATTGAGGCAGAGGATCTGACTACCGCGAGCGCAGCAATTGTAGTGGCGGGACAGCATTTGAGAAAATGTCCGACGGCGAAATCATACGCTTATCACGCTGCGCTTGAATTAGGCGTTTCACTGCTAAACAAAGGCAGAGCTCAACCCACAGACCGGGCTCTTCTTGACGTCGCCATTTCTAGACATGCGGCAACCGCACAGTTTGGGACTAGCGACTATTTGACATCAGTCATATGCGAATCGCTGGTGACGATTAAGAAGGGCGCGGAGGCCACCGAATTCATTGGAAAGTATTTGCGAACACAACGTCGTGACTTAGGGCCACTCGCGTCTGGGCTCGCCAAAGCATCGGCAAAAGTAAATAAGGCATGAACCCGGAACGCGATTTTCGGTGTCAGCTGGAGCAGTGCTGATGCCAAGAAGACACGATCAACTCTTTGGCTCGTCGTGGCTGCTGACAGGATGATCAGCACTGCGCCAGCCTAATGCGCCGCGCGCGGCATGTCTCCGAGCTATGTTCATCATTCTCTGATGACAACATACCGTTAAGTGCGGATTTTGCTACGCCACCGCCGGCGTCTTCGGACGACGACGCATCTCAAGTATCTGCGTAA